>WGOB01000053.1 GCA_016124255.1 Alphaproteobacteria bacterium
GCAAGATTCCACGCCGATGATCGAAGCGATCGAGCGCCAGCACGCCGAGCCGTCGATCACGCCGGATGAGCCGAGCTTGGCGTTCATTGCGGCACTGCTGGAAGACTACGCCGACGAGTGGCTGAACAAGGCGATGTTCCACTATCGCTGGTCGTATCCGGATGATCAGGAAAGTGCGTCGAACCGCATCGTCGAGATGATTTTCGAAGGCGCCGCAGCGCCAGAAGGCATGGCCGAGAGCGTGCGCACGCGCATGGTCGGCCGTTTGCATCATGTCGGTTCGTCGCCGGACACGGCGCCGATTATTGAAGGCTCGTTCAATCGCGCGTCTGGTGCGGTCGAAAAGTTGCTGGGCTCCAAGCCGTATCTCTTTGGCGGCCGGCCGAGTCTCGCCGATTTCGGCTTGGCCGCGCAGTTCGGCCAGTTGCTCTCGGACCCGACGCCCGGCGCGATCCTGCGCGCGCAAGCGCCGAAGCTGGTCGCCTGGGTCGAGCGCATGGATGCGCCGAAGGTTGAAGGTGAGTTCGTGCGCTTCTCCGATGTGCGTGACGATCTCGTGGAGCTGCTGCGCGATGAAGTCGCTGGCGCGTATTTCATCTGGGCTGCCGCGAACGCTGCGGCTGTTGCCGACGACGCGCGCGGCGTCGCTGTCGAAATCGCCGGCCACACGTTCACGCAGAAGCCGCAACGCTACGCCGCGAAGGCGCTGGCGGAGCTGAAGAACAAGCGCGCTGGTGTTGAGGACGAGGTGCTCGCGGCGTTGTTGGCCGAAACGGGCGTCGACACCGTGTTGCAAAGCGCCAACGCCGCGCAACACGAAGCCGCTGACGATGATGGCCACGTCAGCGATGACGATGGCGACGAGGGCGGCGACGAAGGCGAAGAATAACCGTTAGCCCTCACAGGCCGCTTTGAAATCGTAAGGCGCGTGGCTCACGCAATCGGGCCACGCCGCGGTTTCGCGCCAATAGCGCGAGAGGCCGAGCCGTGTGCAGAGCTTAGGGAAATCCGCGTTCATGCGCAGCTGGATCGTTTGATCGATGAACAGCAGCGCGGTCTCGTAGCCGATGTGCGGACGCGTCGTTTCCAGCGCGCCGTGACGCCAGGCATCGACGTTATCGAGTGCATCGCCGAAAATTTCGAGAGCGGGGCCGGTGAAGCCGAGGACGGAGAGAGCAACGGCGAGATCGAGCGCCGCAGCGGGTTCGGCTTCCGCCATCGCGGCGAAATCTTCGCCGAGTTGCATGAACGCCTCGGGCGAGGGCGCCATCATCAATTGCTGCATGCGCTCGCCGGCTTTGTATGAAGCGGACTCGCGCAAGCCGGGAATGAGGCGCGCGCCGTCTTCGCGCAGCGCTTGCGCGGCTGCAAAGTCGGCGTCGAGCGCGGCGGTGTTCAAGCGCATGAACCAGACGAAGACGTTATCCGGATAGCGCTTGGCCGCTTGTTCGAGGATGGCGCGGCCTTCGCCTTTGTCGCGCTTGGACCAGACATTGTAACCGTGAAACGCCGCCAACATCGGATCGAGCGGATCGAGCGCAAAGGCTTCAGCTTGACGCGCGTAACCGGCTTCGACGCGGCCCACGGACACCAAGAATTGCCCGTGCCGGAAGAGTAACAGCGGATTGTTGGGATCGACGCTCAAGGCTTGCTCGAGCAACGCCTCGCGTTCGCGCCAGCGGCCGAAGAACTCGCCCTCAAGCGCTGCGAGCACGGCGTAGGCCTCGCCCATGCTGGGATCGACGCCGAGCGCGCGTTCGGCGGCTTCGCGTGCATCTTCCACCAAACGGGCGCGATCCGAGCGCGATAGGCGCAGCACTTCGAGCTTGGCTGTCGCGAGTGCCGCCCATGCGCGCGCGAAATCCGGCGCTTCGCGGACGATGCGGTCAAGCGCGGAAGCGGCTGTTTGGATGCAGACGATGGCGCCGGAGCGGAGCAGTTCGCGGGCCTCGAAATAGGCGTCGGAGAGCGCGGCGGTGATTTTCGGAGCGGCGCGCCGGCGCGCTTCGCCAAGCGCCACAGCGAGCGCTTTCGCGACTTCTGCGGCGATCTCTTCTTGCAGTGAGAGCGCGTCGTCGAGCGGGCGATCATAGCGATCGGACCAGAGCACGACGCCGGTTTCGGCGTCCGCCAAGTGCGCGGCGACGCGCACGCTTTCTTCGCCACGCCGTACCGAACCGTCGAGCACGTGGGTGGCGTTCAGTGTTTTCGCGGCCTTGGCTTTGTCGCGGCCGCGGAAGGAGAAGCTCGAGGTTGCGCCCAGCACTTTGAGGCCGGGCAGGCGCGATACGGTGTAGAGAATTTCTTCCGAGAGGCCATCAGCAAAGCCACGCGTGGCGCGGTCGCGTGCGGGCGTATCAAAAGCAAGCACGGCAAGGATCGGTGTGGCGAGCGCCGGGCGGGGTGCGGCGCCCGCGTCGAAAGCGAAGATGCGCATCGTCTCGCGCATCTTTGCCAGCCGCACGCTCCCGCGCGCGGTGAGGCGGGCGGCGAGTTCGGGTGAGACGCTGTCACGCACCAATTGCGAGACGATCAGCCCGCCGGCATTGGCTTGTGCCTGCAGGCGCGCGGCGACGTTGACGCCGTGGCCTAAGAGGTCGTTGTTCTCTGCCGGCGTCACTTCGCCGAGATGCACGCCGACGCGGAAGCTCACGTCGCTTTGCGCTTCGCAGAGCTCGATCGCGGCGGCGAGCGCGTCGCTGGCGCTAGAGAATTCGAGCATGACGCCGTCGCCAGCGGTGTTGAAGATGCGCCCGCCGTGGCGCGCGCACGCGTCGCGGGCGTAGTCGCGCAGCCGCGCGACATGCGTCACAGCCAATGCCGCATCGCGCTCCGACAATGCCGAGTAGCCGGCGATGTCGGCCGAGACGATGGCGGCGAGCCTGCGTGTCTGGGGGGCTTCGGGCATCGGGCGTGTATCTAGCATGCCCGCCCACGAAACGCATGGTTGAGGCGCGATTGGGGCGAAGCGACGAGCGATCAATCGCTTGTGAGCGGCGCGCCGCCTGCTTGCGGCTGCTTACAAGCGCGACAGGTCTCGGCTAGACGTGCCGGCGTGATGCAGAGCGGGGAAGCGTCGTGGGTGTGATCGGCTACAACCTGGCCAATCTGTTTAACTTCAAAGGCCGATCCAGAAGGTCAGTGTTCTGGCCCTATGCCATCGCCGTCGTCATCGCATTGTTTATGGCGCTCATGGCGCTGACATCTCTCACTCTCTCGTCGAACTTCGAGCGGATCGAACAATTCGCTGCAGAACACCCAGAGGACGTCACTATCGAACGAGGACCAGGCCGATATTCGGTGGAGGTTCGCGGTGACCACCCTGAGATGGCGCCGGTGGTCACTGGAATATTGCTGATGACGGGCGGAGCGTTTGCTCTGATCGCTTTTCTGTTCGCGGCAGCGATCGCTCGGCGCCTGCACGATCGCGGCATGTCGGCGTTCTGGGGCCTGCTGCCCGTTCCGTTTGTGGTGTTTGCTTTTATTGCGATGCCAATGCTGATGAATGGCTTTAGCGGCGAGTCGCCGAACTTGGGTTTGTTCGCTGCGCTGATGCTGAACAATTTCAGCTACCTCATCTCGCTCGTCGTCTTGATCGTTCTCCTGTGCGGCCGCAGCACTAAAGGTGAGAACCGCTACGGGCCTGAACCCGCGCGATAAGAAACTCCGCAAACGAAAAACGGCGCGCACAGTGGGAGAGGTGCGCGCCGTGAGGCGTTTCGCGGGATGGAAGTCCCCGCCGCGCGGCAGGGGGGAGGGGGAGAGCCGCGCGGCGGGAGAAGCGGGGGATTAAGCCGCTTCGGTTTCGTCGTTGGCCGCGTCCACAACCTTCGGCTTTGACTTCGCAGCCGTTGAGCCGATCTCGATCTTGCGCGGCTTCATGATCTCGGGAAGCTCGCGGACGAGGTCGATCGTCAGCAGGCCGTTCTCCAGCTTGGCGCCGGCGACGCGGACGTGATCGGCAAGGCCGAAGCGGCGCTCGAAGCTGCGCTCGGCAATGCCGCGATGCAGGAAGTTGCGCTGCGCCTCGGCTGGCTTGCGCGTGCCGGTGACGAGCAGCGAGTTCTGCTTGAATTCGATGGCGAGATCGCCTTCGCCGAAACCGGCGACAGCAAGCTCGATGCGGAAAGAATCTTCGTCGACCTGTTCGACGTTGAAGGGCGGATAGCCAGGTGCTGCGTCCAGACGCGCGGCTTGATCCATCAGCGACGCGATACGGTCGAAGCCGACGAGGGTGCGATAGAGCGGGTTGAGTTCGTTGCTAGCCATGTACGTGTCCTCCTCAAAGCGACATCCGCTTCCGGGCTTAGGAAGCGTCCAGTTTGGTGCGGTGCTCTCGTCCCCGAAGGCGACGGCGGCGTCCGCGACACGGCCTCAAATGAGCGCCGTGACCGTCATTTGGGGGCAGGTTTCGGAGCTTCAAGCCCCCTCTCGCAGCGCTTGTTTTGACAATCTTAGGCCTTCCGCCGTAGCGCAGAGCCCATGTTTACCCGCCGCCACGCCGTCCTGGGGCTTACAGCCGCGAGCCTTGCCGCTTGCGGGCCGGGCCGCCCGAACGCGGCTGACGCGCCGCCGCCGGGCTCGCTTGGTTGGGCGATCGGCGGGCCGTGGCGCATCGATGCCGAGCGCGATCAGTATCGCCACCCGCTGCAGACGCTGCTCTTCTGGGGCCTTGAAGGCGACATGACGGTGCTCGAAGTGTTGCCGGGTCTTGGCTGGTACACGTCGATCCTTGCGCCCTACCTGCACACCAATGGCGGACGCCTCATCGCGGCGCAGTTTGATCCGGCATCGCCGTCGCTTGCGCAACGCGAAACACTCGCGGCATGGCAAGCGCGCTTCGATCACAATCGCGAACTCTACGGCGAGATCACGCGCACGGCGGTGACCCCACGTGGCGCAGCACTCGCGCCCGCGAATAGCGTGGATCTGGCGATCATCGCCAACAGCATTCATACCTTGATGGCCGAAGGCATTGCCGAGCGCGTCTTCGCCGGTGTTCTTGCTGCATTGAAGCCGGGCGGTTCGTTCGGTGTCGAGCAGCACCGCGCCGCATCGACGGGCTTGCAGGATCCGTTGGCCGGAACCGGCTATGTGCAGGAAGCCTACGTCCGCGCCTTGGCGCAGGAGGCGGGCTTCGAGTTCGTGGCCGCGAGCGACATCAACGCCAATCCGCGCGATACGCGTGATCACCCCTTCGGCGTTTGGACGCTGCCGCCCACCTACCGCACCTCGCCGCTTGGGCAGCCGGACAATCCGAGCTTCGACACCGCGCCCTACGAGGCGATCGGCGAGAGCGACCGGATGACACTGAAATTTCGTAAACCCGCCGGGGCTTCCGCCAGGGCGCCGATCCCGAATTCCGCTCCCTGACGCTGCCGTCACTCTTGCGGGGACAAGCGCGCTGGTGTGTAACGGGCCCCAACAACGGTCAGTCCGGAGGAAGAGCTTATGACGTACGACGAAATCTTGAACCGCTTTAAGGAAGCCACGGTCGTGGTGCCGGGCAAGAAAGTGAAGTTCGACTTCGGCGACGCCGGCAAGATCTTCCTCGATGGCGTCGCGAACTCGGTGTCCGCCGATGACGCCGCCGCCGACACCACCATCAAGGTGAAGCTCGAAGACTTCGTCTCGATGGCTCAAGGCTCGCTCGACGCGACCGCCGCCTTCATGCAGGGCAAGCTCCGTGTCGAAGGCGACATGGGCGTGGCCATGCAGCTGCAAGGCGTGATGGCCAAGCTGCGCGGCTAAGGCTGGAAACGCGGATGGCGTTCGTACGCGTCCCAGGCAACGAAATCCCCGAGGGCGCGGAAGAGCATTGGCTCGAGGGCCGCGGCGGCGTGAAGGTGCGGGTCATGACCGCGCCTGCACGCGGGCCCGCGCGTGGCTCGGTCATCGTGGCGCCGGGGCGTACGGAATTCATCGAGAAGTATTTCGAAGTGATCCGCGAAGTGCAGCAACGCGGCTTTGCCGTGTTCTGTATCGATTGGCGCGGGCAGGGGCTTTCTGGACGCGAAGTCGAGAACAGCCTCAAGGGTCACTTCGTCAGCTTCGACGATCCGGTGAACGATCTCGCCACAGCCGTGCGTTTGCTCGCGGATAAATTGCCAAAGCCGCATATCGGCCTCGCCCACTCGATGGGCGGGGCCATTTTGCTGCGTGCTTTGCAAACGCGCCGTGTTGAACTTGATGCCGCTGCGTTTTCCGCGCCGATGTGGGGCATTAACGGCCTCAAGGATTTTCAGAAAAAGTATGCGCGCTTCATGGTGTCGCTCGGCCTCGGCGGCACGTTCGCGCCGGGCGTTGAGAAAAAGTGGAAGCGCGAGAACTTCAAGCGCAATCCTGTCACGCACGACAAAGAGCGTCATGCCCGCTGCCAGGGCCTGATCAGCGAAGAGCCGCGCTTGGCGTTGGCTGGGCCGACGATCGGTTGGGTCTCTGCTGCCGCGGACGCGACGGAATCGCTGCAACAGCCAAACTCGCTCGCCAACGTGCGCATCCCGATTGTGGTGGCGACCGCGGCTGAGGAACAACTCGTCGACAATGCAAGCCACGATGTTGTGCTCGCGCAGCTGCCAGGCGCGCAGCACATAACGATTGCCGGCGCCAAGCACGAGATTCTGATGGAAACGGATGCGGTGCGCGCGCAGTTCTGGGCCGCATTCGATGAACTCACCGCGCGCGTCGCGCCCGCTACCGCGCAAGCCTAAGCTCACTCTAGTCCCAGGAGGCCGATCATGGCTGGGGAATTGGTACTCGTCACCGGCGGCACCGGCTTCATCGGCGCGCATTGTATCCTGCAGCTGCTGCAAGGCGGCTACGCCGTGCGCACCACGGTGCGCAATCTCGCGCGCGAGAGCGAAGTGCGAGCAATGGTGCGCGAAGGCGGCGTCGAAGCCGGTGACCGGCTTACATTCGTAGCTGCTGATCTGATGAGCGATGCCGGATGGGCTGAGGCTGTCGCGGGTTGCGCTTACGTGCTGCACGTCGCCTCGCCATTTCCTCCGGCGATTCCGAAACACGAAGACGATCTGATCATTCCGGCGCGCGAGGGCGCGCTGCGTGTGTTGCGCGCGGCGCGCGATGCCGGTGTGAAACGCGTCGTGTTGACCTCGTCTTTCGCGGCGATCGGCTATGGGCAAAAGCCGCGGGGCCGACCCTTCAACGAAGAGGATTGGACCGATCCCAACGGCGATGATGTCCGCGCCTATGTGAAGTCCAAAACGCTTGCCGAACGTGCGGCCTGGGATTTCATCACGGCGGCGGGCGGGGCGCTTGAGCTCTCTACGGTGCTGCCCGTTGGTGTGTTCGGTCCGGTGCTTGGGCCCGATTATTCCACCTCGATCCTGTTGGTGCAGCGGCTGATGGACGGCGCTATGCCGGGATGCCCACGGCTTTACTTCGGCGCGGTAGACGTGCGCGATGTCGCTTCAATGCACATCACTTGCATGACGCACCCGGGCGCCAAGGGAGAACGTTTCCTGGCGACGGCGGGTGATTTCCTTTCGATCCAGGAGATCGCGCGCATCCTGAAGCGCCGTCTCGGCTCGGCCGCCAAACGTGTTCCGACGATGCAGATACCGGACTTCATGGTGCGCATGGCGGCCAAGCGCGATGAGGCGGTCGCGCAAATCCTGCCGGAGCTCGGCAAGCGCAAGAACGGCTCCAACGAGAAGGCGCGCCGCGTGCTCGGCTGGCAGCCGCGTTCAAATGAAGAATGCATCGTCGCCACCGCGGAGAGCATGATCAAATTGGGCCTGCTTAAGGATTCCAAGAAAAACGCGGCGTGAATGTCGAAATGCCGGACTCTCGCGCGTCACCATCGTGACGGCAGAGCGCCGTGAGGAGACGACGTCATGAAATACTTGCTTTTGATCTACGGCGAAGAATCCGCCTGGGCCGAGATTCCGCCCGCGCGCGCCGGGGAAATCCTGCAAGCCTACGGCGCCTACACCGAGAAGCTGACAAAAGCCGGCGTGTTCGTGGCGGGTGAGGAGCTTGACGCCGTCGCCAAAGCCAAAAGCGTTCGCGGCGTCGGCGGCACGCAAGTTCTAGATGGCCCGTTCGTCGATACCAAGGAAGCGCTCGGCGGGTTCTATCTCATCGAGTGCGGCTCGGAGGCCGAAGCGCTCTCGTGGGCGAAGCAGGCGCCGACCATGCTGCACGGCGGCGGAATCGAAGTCAGACCCGCCATGATGCGATGAGCGCAGCGGCCTTGGCAGAGCGCGTTGCGCGCGAGAGTTACGGGCGCTTGCTCGCTCTGCTCGCCGCGCGCACGCGCGATGTCGCCGCTGCTGAAGACGCGCTGGCGGATGCTTTTGCTGCAGCGCTGACGGCGTGGCCGCGCGTCGGCGCGCCTGACAAACCCGAAGCGTGGTTATTCGCGGCGGCGAAGCGCAAGCTCATCGACGCCGCACGCCGCGCTCAGACAGCCGCTGTCGGCGAAGCGGAGATCATACGCGGCGTCGAAGAATTGGAGGCCGATATGGGCGCTCTCAATATCCCAGACCGGCGCCTTGGCCTCATGTTCGCGTGCACGCATCCCGCTATCGAAGCCAGCGTTCGCACGCCGCTCATTTTGCAGACCGTGCTCGGGTTTTCGGCAGAGCGGATCGCTGCGGCGTTTCTGCTTGAGCCGGCGTCGATGGGGCAGCGTCTTGTGCGCGCCAAGAAGAAAATCCGCGACGCTGGTTTGAGCTTTGATGTGCCGGACCCCGAGCAATGGCCGGCGCGGATCAATGCGGTGTTGGACGCCATCTATGCGGCGTTTACCGCCGGTTGGAGCGATCCTCTTGGCGCTGATCCTGAGCGGCGCGGTTTGGCGGAAGAGGCGATCTGGCTTGGCCGGGTGCTTGTTTCGCAGACGCCGCAGGAATCGGAAGCGCTCGGGTTGCTCGCTTTGATGCTGCATCTCGAGGCGCGTCGGCCGGCGCGGCGTAGCAGCGATGGCGGTTTCGTCCCGCTTGATGATCAGGATGTGGATGCCTGGCTCCGGCCGCTGATTGAAGAGGCGGAGATCGTGCTGCGGCGCGCAAGCGCGCTGAACAATCCGGGCCGCTACCAATTGGAAGCCGCGATCCAATCGGCGCACGCCTCGCGCGCGTGGAGAGGCGAGACCGATTGGGATGCAATCGTGCTGCTCTATCGCGCGCTCTCTGAGCTGACCGGCTCTCCCGTGGCGCGCCTCAACGCTGCCGCCGCGATCGCGCGACGCGACGGGCCCGCAGCGGGCCTGGAGGCCGCCGAGGCCGCCGGTGCGCAACATGCTGTGTTGCGGGAGTATCAGCCCTATTGGGCGCTCATGGCTGATCTGTGCGCCAAGCTCGGCCGCAGGCAAGCCGCCCAGGCGGCCTACGAAGAAGCGATCGCGCGCGAGCCTGATGAGGCTGTGAAGAAATTTCTCGCTCAGCGCCGCGATACTCTCTGACAGCGAATGTCGAAGCGGGGCGACCCGGAACGTCAACACCGCGACGGCCTCTGGGGCCGTGAGGAGAATTGGAAATGAAGTACGCTGTGCTGGTCTACGAAACCGCCGATGATTTTGCTGCCCGCGAAGATCAACGAGCCAAGGACTATTGGGATGGTCACGGCGCTTATGCTGCGGCGCTGCAAACGGCGGGCGTTTTCAGCGGTGGCGCTGGCCTAAAGCCGCCGCATGCCGCAACCACCGTTCGTGTACGCGGCGGCGCCAAGCAAGTGCTCGATGGGCCGTTCGCGGACATCAAAGAGCAACTCGGCGGCTTCTATTTGATCGACGTTGAAAACCTCGACGCAGCCTTAGCCTGGGCTGAGAAATGCCCGGGCGCTGCCACCGGCTCGATTGAAGTGCGCCCCCTGATCGAAATGAATCAGTGATCGCCAGCCCCGCTCGCGCCCTTCACGGCGCGGGCGGGTATGCTGCGGCCATTTCCGAGCGCGCCGCCACAAGTTCGCGCTGAAAATCAGGATCGGCGTGCAGGCGCGCAATCGCGCCGGCGGCAACGATGCGTCCAGCGTCAATGTCGCTTGGATAATGCAGGCCGCAGACGACGCGGCTCCAACCGAAATCGCGGCCACGCTCGATGATGGCGTCAGCGTGCGTGGGCGCGATCTCGGCAAGCACGAGCGCCCAGCCAAATCCAAGCGCGCCGTGTCCGGATGGATAGGAAAAACTCTCGCGCAGGCGGGGCGTATCTTCGATGCATGGCGTGATCGTATCGTCGCTCACGAACGGGCGCGGGCGGCGGTCGCGAAACTTGACGGGATCGCCAGCGAATCCGGCAGCGCGGCCAGCGCGGTCGAGCAGCGCGGCGGTAGCGGGGAAATTCGCGGCGGTAAAGTTTGGGCCGAGCACAGAATCGAACGCGGCGAACGGATCGATGGCGTTGTCCGCGAGAGCCTGGGCGCGCCGCTCGGCGCTCCACGGGCCACGCACGATGTCGCGCTCGGCGCGTTCAAGCGCGCCGTTCGCGGCGGGCGCGGGTGGAAGAAAGACGAGCGCGTCGACCTGAACGGCCGGATTGCGCTCCGCGGTGGTCGGATGCGTCGGCTGATTGCTTTGCGCGGGCTGCTCACTGTTCGTCGCGCACGCGGCGAGCAAGAGCAGGGCGGCGAGTGCAGCGCGAAGATTGGTCATGGGTCCCCCGTTTGAGCGACCTTAAGCCAGAACTTCGTCTGTTTGAATAAGGGCAGCGTTTGTTCGGCATCATAATCGAGCGTAGGATCGCGCCTGGTGCAATTTTGACTGAGCCAAGAGACCCTTCGCCCGCACGATCCGGCTGGTTTCGGCCAAGCGTGATGTTCGCTGTCATCGCTGTTGGCTATGCGATTTACACCGAAGTGCGGCCTGAACCGGCGGCGCCGCCGGCCGATCCTGCGCGCGCGCACTCAGCCATCGTGTCAGAATTCTCAGGCATCGCCACGGTCAGCGATGGCGACACGCTGCGCATTGGCGAACGGCGCATCGAACTCGATGGCATCATGACGCCGCAACGCCGCGTGCGATGCGGTGATGTAAACGCCTATCGTGCGGCGGCCGATGCGTTGCGCGAGATCGCGCGGTCCGAGATCGTGACATGCCGGATTAGCGATCTGCCGGGCGCCAATGGCAGAGACGTAGCGCAGTGCACGATCGAAGGCGTTAGCCTCAATGAGCACATGGTCGCCAATGGATGGGCGCGCGATCGCGGCGGCGCTTATGCGGAAGCGGAAGCGCGCGCGCGTGCGGAGCAACGCGGGCTCTGGGGGCTCGCGTGCCCGGCCGATTTATGGCGTGGCGCCACACGCGGCGATTAGAGTAGTCGCGGACGCGGAGACCGGTTGGATGGCGAAGCTTGTTTTCGGAATGAACATGTCGCTCGACGGTTACGTCGACTACGACAAGTTCGCGCCTGATCCTGCGCTCTTCCGCTATTTCATCGAGCAGACGCGCAACACGGCCGGCAGCATCTACGGGCCGCGCTTGTATGAACTGATGCGCTATTGGGATGGCGACGCTTGGGATCAGGCTGATCCGGCGATGGACCATGCTGGTTCGAAAGCAGCGTTGCGTGACTTCGCCGAAGCGTGGCGGGCGATGCCGAAATGGGTCGTGTCAACGTCTCTGAAGGCGGTTGGACCGAACGCGACGTTGATCAGCGAAGATATTGAGAACGCGATCCGCACACTGAAGGCCGAGCGCGATGGCGAGATCGAAGTGGGCGGGCCGAAGCTGGCGGCTGGTTTGGCGAAGCTTGGCCTGATCGATGAGTATCACGTCTTCCTGCATCCCGTCGTGCTGGGGAGCGGGCAGCCGTTCTTCGCCGGCGTGACGCCGAAGCTGCGGCTGGTGGGGAGCGAGCGGATTGGGGAAGGGGTAGAGAAGTTGACGTACGTGGCGGGCAAGGAAGTCGGAGATGGATAAGAAAGCGGTTCAGCGTTTAATCGATCGCGCGCGTGAACTAGCCGATAGTGGCGACTTTCCGAATTGGCGTGAAGTCGCCGACGCGCTTGCCAAAGAAGGCTATCCTAATCCTGTTCGCAACTTGAGCGCGGACGACTCTGTCCGACAAATGCTGGACCTTCGGTGCGAGGATGCGAGGCAACGCCGGGATTGAAGCTAGAGCGCAGATCTTTAGGAGTTGGAGCGCGCGGCCTCCGGCCGCGCATTTCGCAGTGCGGGAGATAGCCGCGCCGGTGCCAGCCCTTTATGCCCATAAGGCATGGTTAGTCGAACGCTTGAATTGGCTCAAGCGGTGAAAGGAGGGAGCGCGCCACCTCCGTGGCGCTTGCGTCGCCGGAGGCGACGCGCTCCAACTTTCTCCTAATTGCGTTTACGCAAACAACTTCGCCCAATTCCGGGCTTCGCGCTTTTTCCACGCGCCGCGGTGATACGCATCGCTGACGATGAGCGGCGCAACTGACGTCGCTTCCGCGAACACCATTTGCTCGTGCACGGTGCTCACTTTGCCCCAGCTTGCCGCTTCTTGCAGCGTTGAGGACGAGCAGGCGCCGTCGCGCACGTCGGCGACGGTGATCTGCACGGCGTATTTGTGCACTTCGACATCGTCGTGGCCGAGAATTTCGGCGCAGACGACGGTGTCTTGCGCGAAGTTCTTCGGCACGCCGCCGCCGACCATGAAGAGCGCGGTGGTGCCGGCCGCGAGTTTGATCTCGGTGAGCTCACGGAAGTCGCCGCCGCTATCGATGGTGAGATACGGCTTGCCGGCTTTGCGGCGCTCGACCTGGTGCTTCACGATGCCGAAGCCGGCCGAGCAATCCGAGAACGCCGGCACGAAGATCGGCACGCCCTTCTCGTAGGCGCGCTGGATCAGCGAGTCCTTCTTTTTGGCGTTGCCGGCGGCCAGCCACTTGCCGAGCTCGTAGATGAACTCGCGCGACGTGTACGGGCGCGGCTCGAGCATTTCGCAAATGTCGTAGATCGTGTGATCGACATGCTGCAGCTCTTCTTCGTCGATGTAGGTGTCGTAGATGCGGTCGATGTAGAGCGAGCGCAGCGTGTTGTCGTCCGGGATTTCCTTGGCCTGGTAGTGCTTGAAGCCGAGGGCCTCGAGGAAATCCATGTCGATGATCGAGGCGCCAGTGGCGACGATGGCGTCGGCCATGTTGTGGGTGACCATGTCGCGCCAGACGTGCAGGCAGCCGCCCGCGCCGGTGGAGCCCGCCATGATCAGCCAGGTCGAGCACTTTTGATCTGCGAGCGCCATGTTGAGGATTTGCGCGGCGCGCGCGGTGTCGCGGCTGGTGAAGCTCATCTTGCCGTAGGCGTCGATGATCGGGCGCGCGTCGAAGGTGGTGATGTCGATGTGCTCGACGACGTTGGCGAGCAGTTCCGCTTTGCGGTTCGAGTCAATTTTGGCGTCAGCCATGGGAGTCAGCTCCGATGGGCGGCGTCAAAGGGGCCAGGAACCGGCCAACCGCGCGGACGCTCCGCCGACGCGCGATCGCGGCTGCAAATAGGGCATACGCAGCGGAATGCAAGCGATTTGCGGGGTCACGTCCAGCCGTCAGCCGCGTTCGCCACCCAATCGATTGCCTTGATCTGCGCCAGCGCGTCAGCAGCTATCGGGAGTGCGAATTCGCCCTGGAGCCAGATGATCCGCAAATATGATACATCTGCGCTGCGGTCGCGAGCGAACCTGTAGGAAACAAAGAGCCCCTCGCAGACGATGCGCGGCAACCAGCCGAACTCAGCGTTTCTGCCTGGTATGACCACCCGCCGTTGTCGTGGCTCAAGGAGAAGCGTCGGTTGGCTGCAGCTGCCAGCCGCGCGCTCCATCACACCGGCAAGGTATCGCTGGTTTAGCGCGGTTGTGGGCGTGCCTTCAAGGAGTCCAGCGTACGTTAGCGCTTGGGAGAGTCGTTCGAGGCAAATTTCACGCCCGTCGTTCATTTCGATGACGTCGTTCCGCATGCACTCCATCCTGCTCTTTGGGAGGCGTTCGGAGATAGGGCGGCGCCGGCCGTCACCAAGGGGCCAATGCGGTGTCAAGCGAGAAGTTTTTTCGAGGACGTGGTTGAGCTAGGCCGGACTGCAGCAAAGCTCGGCCGCAATAATCGGGAGGTTGAGATGAAGAACAGACTGGACGGACGGCGCATCATTGTTTTCGGCGCCGCCACCGGCATCGGTGCGGCCACGGTGAAGCGCTTGGCGACGGAGGGCGCGCGAGTCTGCGCCGCCGACATCAATCTCGACGGCGCGGAGGCGACCGCACAGGCAGCGGGCGGCGAGAGCTTCGCTGTGCTGTGCGACATCGCCGACGAAGCTTCCGTCAATGCGGCGACGCAAGCGGCCGCGGCGCGCCTTGGCGGGCTCGACGGCGCCCACATCAACGCCGCCGACCTGCGCGTCATCATGCAAGACTCCACCGTGCTTGACATGGATCTGGCGGTGTTCGACCGGACCGTGGCGGTTAACCTGCGCGGCCACGTGCTGTGCACCCGTGCAGTGGTCCCGCATCTGGTGAAGAATAAGGCGTCCGCGATCGTCTACACCAGTTCCGGCGCGGCACACGCCGGCGAGGCGGTGCGGCCGTGCTACGCGATCAGCAAGGCGGGCATAAACGCGTTGGCGCGCCACGTGGCGGCGGCCTACGGCAAGCAGGGTTTGACGGCCAATGTGTTGGCGCCCGGCTTCACCGTCACCGAGCAGATGCGGGCGCAGATGAAAGCCGACGGCACGGACCCGCAGCAATGGGCCGCGCTTTATCTGACGCGCTCGGCGGCGTCGCGCCTGGGCGAGCCCGAGGACCACGCAGGCGTCGTCGCCATGCTGCTTTCCGATGACGGCCGCTGGATCAGCGGCGCGATTTTCGACGTCAACGGCGGCGCGATGATGCGCGCGTGAGCGCCGGGTTGCGGCCTCGCGCGCGCTGAGCGATCATCCGCGCATCTTCGGCGGACGTGGAACTTGTGCGCCTAGAGCCCGATAGGAGCGCCGCGCTTGACCGATTCATCCGAACTCTCTGGCGCCGCACGGCGACAGCGCGGCTTCCTGGGCTTCGTCGAGAAGGTCGGCAATCTGTTGCCCGACCCGATCATGATCTTCGTCTGGCTAATCGCGGTGCTGATGATCTTGTCTGCGATCGGGGCGCACTATGGCTGGTCGGCCTCGCTCTCCTATCCAGGCGACGAGCCGCCCGATGGCGCGACGCTGGAGAACGGCGTCCTCACGTACACCGCGACATCGCTGTTCAGCGAAGCCAACATCGCGCGGCTGTTCACCGAGATGCCGCGCACGCTGACAGGGTTCGCGCCGCTCGGCTTGGTGCTGCTGGTGATGTTCGGCGCTGGCGTCGCTGAGCGCACGGGGCTGTTCAGCGCGCTTATCCGCGCCAGCCTGCGCGACGCGCCAAAAGTGATCCTGACGCCGCTCGTCTGCATCATCGGCATGACCTCGCACCATGCGTCGGACGCGGCCTATGTGGTGTTCATTCCGCTTGCCGCGTTGCTGTACGCCTCGGTCGGGCGCCATCCGCTCGTGGGCCTAGCCGCGGCGTTCGCGGCGGTGTCGGGCGGCTATGCCGGCAATGTCACGCCCGGTCAGATCGACGTGCTGCTGTTCGGCTTCACCGAGGAGGCAGCGCAGATCATCGATCCGAACTGGAGCATGAACCCGCTGGGCAATTGGTGGTTTATTCTCTCCATCGTCGTCGTGTTCACGCCGATCATCTGGTTCGTCACCGACCGCATCATCGAGCCGCGCTTGGGCAAGTGGGGCGGCAGCGAGGATGAGGCGATCAAGGCGGAGCTGGCGAAATCGGCGGTGACCGCGGCAGAGAAGAAGGGGCTCGCCTGGGCGGGCTGCGCGGCATTGGCTGTCATCGCGCTGTTCGCGGCGCTGACGCTGTGGCCGGGCTACACGCCGCTGATCGATGAAAGCCGGCCGGGCCCGGCCGGGCTGGAGCCGTTCTACCGGGCGCTGATTTCGGGGTTCTTCCTGCTCTTCCTGTTCTGCGGCATGGCGTTCGGTATCGCGGTCGGCGTGGTGAAATCGCCCAAGGACGTCATCGACCGCATGATCGAAGGCGCCCGCTCGATGGCGCCATACATCGTGTTCGCGCTGTTTGCGGCGCACTTCGTGGCGATGTTCAACTGGTCGCGGCTGGGGCCGATCGCGGCGATCAATGGCGCGGAGGTGCTGCAGGGTTTTGCGCTGCCGGCGCCGGTGCTGCTGGTGAGCGTGCTCTTGTTCTCATCGTTCTTGGATCTCTTCATCGGTTCGGCCTCGGCCAAGTGGAGCGCGCTGTCGCCGGTGGTGGTGCCGATGTTCATGCTGCTTGGCATTTCGCCGGAGATGACGCAGGCCGCCTATCGCATGGGCGACAGCTTCACCAACATCATGACGCCGCTGATGAGCTACTTCCCGCTCATCCTGGGTTTCGCGCGCCGTTGGGATTCAAGCTTCGGCGTCGGTTCGCTGCTCTCGTTGATGCTGCCGTACGCGCTGTGCTTCGCCGCCGTTGGCATCGCGATGACGGCGACTTGGGTGTTCCTCGACCTGCCGCTCGGGCCACACGCGACGGTGCACTACACGCCGCCGGGCGGGTTGACGGAATAATCTTCGGACTGGCCGGAGCGCGCCGCGGAGGCCGCGCGCTCCAACGTGCATGGTGGCGCTATTTCGGCTTCTTCGGCGCGCGCTTGCGCTTGGGCAGCGCCACGACCGGCGCTTCGGCCGCGCCATACATGCTTGGCCACGGCGCGTCTTTCGACTCGATCGTGACGGTTTCGCCGAAGCCGTTGAAGCGCGTGCCCATCGCCGTGCCGTAAGCGCCCAGCGAACCGATCTCGATCAGATCGCCTTCACGGATGTCGGCTGGCAGCATGAAGGGGCCAGCGGCCGCATCCATGGAATCGCACGTGGGGCCGTACAGGCGGAATGGCGCGAGACGGGCGCGGCTTGGCTCCTGGCGCAGCAGCTTCGCGGGGAAGGCCCAGTTCAGGTGCGTGGCGTCGAACAACGTGCCGAAGGCGCCATCGTTCAGGTAGAGCGCGTCGCCCTTGCGGAGTTCGACGCGCGTGACCGTGGAGCCGGCTTCCGCGACCAGCGCGCGGCCGGGCTCGGCCCAGAGCTTGGCGTTCTGGGCGACGAACATTTCCTCGAAGCCGGCTTTGATCGCGTTCACGTACTCGATCATCGGCGGCGGCGACATGCCGGGATAGATCGCCGGGAAGCCGCCGCCGACATCGACGATGTCCGCCACGACGCCGGCCTTCACGATGGCGCGGTTGACCCCGTCCATCGCGGTGCGGAACGCGTCGGGGCGCATGCACTGGCTGCCGACGTGGAAGGAGACGCCCAGCATTTCCTCGCTGGCTTGGCGCGCGCGGCGCAGCAGCGCCGGCGCTTCTTCAGCCGACACGCCAAATTTGCGCGCCAGCGGATAAGCCGCGCCTTCGCCGCTGACCGCAAAGCGCACGACCAGCGTCAAATCCTTGGCGCCGTTAGTTTCGGCCAGGATTTTTTCCAACTCGTCTTCGCTGTCGAGCGCGAATGTCTTGACGCCGTAGTCGAAGAAGGCGCGCGCGATGGCGCGGCGGCTCTTCACCGGGTGCATGAAGGCGATCTGGGCGCCAGGAAAGCGCGAATGGATCAGCGCCGCTTCGGCGTCGGAGGCGACATCGAAGCCGCGCACGCCCGCGCGCCACAGCGCGTCGAGCACCCAGCCGCTCGGATTGGCTTTGACGGCGTAGAACGTCTCGCCAGGGAAATTTTCACAGAACCAGCGCGCAGCCGCGGTGACGCGGTGCGGACGGGCGATAGCCACGGGACCCTCAGGCGCTTCATGCGCAGTCAGGTCGAGAGGCGAGAGGACAGAGTCCATCCGGCTGCTCCCAAACAATGCCGCCGCAATCTCTAGCGACGTTTGTTAAACCCAGGCCGGCGTTAGTCGGACATGCCTAATGTCAGGTCCGCCCTTGGGAGCTTGCGCCGGACGGCCGCCAGAGAACTTCCTGCTCTCTGTTGTTCGCGACCGCCCAGGTGGCCTGGGCCGAGGGGGCGTTCGTGGACGCTGTTTCCAGGTCCGCCGGTAACGACGCGAAATATGGTGATCGTTCCCCGATGTAAAGAGACTATCGTGGTTAATTACTGCTGGGGCGCGAGACATGCGCGCCTGCGGCGAATGCGCCACATCCGCCGCGCCCGTCGGGTTTCTTAAAACTGTTAAGGAACCTGCATCAAAACATTAATCGCCGCCGCTAACCCAGCCCCCGCGTTGGGGACGGATGGGAGTCCCCTGCGAACGTTTTTTCGTTGGCATGTTGGGGGAACCAAATGGCCTCTAGAAGCACATGGCGCGGGCTGATGCTTGCGCTGGCGTTGGGCGTAGCAAGCTGCGGTGGCGGCGGCTCCGACATCGCCTCTCCAGGTGGAACTGGGGGGACGACCCCTCCGGGCGGCGGCGGCGGTGGGACGCCGACTGGCTTGACGCTGCCGGGCGGCGCGCCGGTGACGGAAATCGTCACCATCAGCGACGCGCAAACCAGCGCCGGCAACGTGACGCTCTCGGCGGTCGCGGGCCGCGTCTATCAAGTCAGCGGTCGCGTTGACATCGGCGAAGACGTCGGCGCGGTGGCTTCGCCGGGCGGCGGCGTCGCGGCCGGCACGCCGGTAACGTTCACGATCGAGCCGGGCGTCACCGTCATGTTCGACTCCGCCGACGATATGATCATCGTCAACCGCGGGTCGCGCATCATCGCCAACGGCACGCCCACTCAACCGATCATCTTCACCAGCCGCCAAGACCTTGAAGGCACGAACGACCCGGCGGTCGCGAGCCGGCAATGGGGCGGCATCATGCTTCTGGGGCGCGCGCCGATCCGCGGCTGCAACGCCGCCGTTCCTCAAGGCGGCAGCACCTGCGAAAACGCGGTCGAAGGCGTCACCGCGGCCACCGGCAGCCAAGCGCTCTACGGCGGCAACGTTTCCAACGACAATAGCGGCAGTCTGCAATACGTGCAGATTCGCTATCCCGGCGCGTTCCTGACCTCAGCCGCGGCGGGCGACGACCTCAACGGCCTGACCCTCGGCGGCGTCGGTTCGGGGACCGTGATCGATCACGTGCAAGTTCACAATTCCGGCGACGACGGCATCGAAGTCTTCGGCGGCACGGTGAACATGAAGCACGTGATCATCACCGGCGCGCTCGACGACTCGCTGGATTATGACGAAGGCTGGACGGGCCTGGTGCAGCACCTCGTCATCCGCCAATCGGCGCTGACCGGCGGCCCGGACCGTATGGTCGAAGCCAGCAACCGTCGCGTTTCGTCAACAGGCGACACGCTCTTCACCAACCCGATCATCGCGAACTTCACCATGGTCGGCCTGCCGGTGAACAGCGCCAACTCCGCCATTCGCGGCATTGAAATGAACGCCACGGGCGGCACGCCTGGTTCGTCGGGCCGCTACTTGAACGGCGTCGTCACCGGTTCGACCACCTGCTTGTTCGCCGATGCGGCCAACACCACGCTGGCGCCGCAGGTGAACTCGGTGCTGTTCGACTGCCCCGGCTCCTACGGCACGGCGGCGCAAACCATTATCGACGCAGGCGCGAACAACTCGACGAACGTCCCCAGCACGCTGCAAGGCGTCCTGTCGGGCCCGAACGAGCAGGCGCGCACGGCGGTCAACCCGGCCACCGTCAACGCCTTCTTCGACGCCACGGACTATATCGGCGCCTTCGCCGACGGCGAGACCATCGCTTCCAATTGGGCGACGGGCTGGTCGTTCCAATTGTTCGGCGCCTCAGGCTGCCCGACGGGCACCGCTGAAAACGGCACGCTCGGCGGTCTGCGTCGCTGCGTCCTGGCCGGCACGGTTGGCGCTTCTGGCGTCCCCGCCAGCCTGCGCTTGATCGCTGGCAACGTGTACGAGATCTCGGGCCGCGTTGACGTTGGCGTGGATCGTGGCGCCTCAGGCGCCGGCGGTGTCGCCGCGTCGCTCACGATCGATGCCGGCGTCACCGTGTTCGGCAAGAACTCGGCCGACATCCTGATTGTGAACCGGGGTTCGCAAATCTTCGTCAACGGCACGCGCACCGCGCCGGTGATCATGACTTCGATCGCCGACTTCGTGACGCCGGGCCGCGCCGGTGAAGCGGCCGCCAGCCGCGAATGGGCGGGTCTGATCGTTCTCGGTCGCGCGCCGATCCGTGGCTGCAACGCCGCGGTCCCGCAAGGCGACGCGACGTGCGAAAACGCCATCGAAGGGGTGACCGTCGCCACC
>WGOB01000020.1 GCA_016124255.1 Alphaproteobacteria bacterium
CCGAGATCTGCGAGATCATGCGCGCCTACGACGTGAGCTTCTCTCTGGGCGATGGCCTGCGCCCCGGCAGCATCGCGGACGCCAACGACGCCGCACAATTCGCAGAATTAGAGACGCTCGGCGAACTCACGAAGATCGCGTGGGATCACGGCGTGCAGGTGATGATCGAAGGCCCCGGCCACGTGCCGATGCACAAGATCAAGGCGAACATGGACAAGCAATTGTCCGTATGCGGAGAAGCGCCGTTCTACACGCTCGGGCCGCTGACCACCGACATCGCCCCCGGCTACGACCACATTACGAGCGCGATCGGCGCGGCGATGATCGGCTGGTTCGGGACGGCGATGCTCTGCTACGTCACGCCGAAAGAGCATCTGGGCCTGCCCGACCGCGAGGACGTCCGCCAGGGCGTCATCGCCTACAAGATCGCCGCGCACGCGGCCGATCTCGCGAAAGGCCACCCCGCCGCGCGCGCGCACGACGACGCGCTCTCGCGCGCCCGCTTCGAGTTCCGCTGGGAAGACCAGTTCAATCTCGGCCTCGACCCCGAAACCGCCCGCCAATACCACGACGAAACGCTCCCCAAGGAAGCGCACAAGACCGCGCACTTCTGCTCCATGTGCGGCCCCAAATTCTGCTCCATGAAAATCACCCAAGAAGTCCGCGACTACGCCAAGGCGAGAGAAGAAGCTGAGACGGGGATGGCGGAGATGAGCAAAAAGTTCCGCGAGGGCGGCGGGGAGATTTACGGCTCGATTCCCGAGTGATCGTGGGGGCCTTTGGGCATTCACCAATCGCGAACCCATCTTGCCGAATTAATGACATCGGGCCATGGCGCTTCTAGTTCAAGAGTTGCTTCGCGTCGTCGAACGACTTCGGGATGAAGCGAAAACAGCGACTCGATCATGGACTCTTATCGAAGCGTACATGGGCCGAGACGAAGACCACCGCCAAAACCTGCGAGCAGGACTTGGGCGGGCAGGGTTGGGAATGACCACGCACGTCATCATCAAGGCACTGGCGCGAGATGTATTGTCTGCGCTGTTTCGCGCCACTGACGAACGCAGCCAGAACAGCCTCACGTTCTGCACTCTCTCCGCATTGCTGAACGATGTATCCGCCCGCGAAGCGATCGAAAACTACATCAGGTCGGAGGCGCCTGACTGGCAAGTAGAGTCGAGTGTTAGAGAGTCCGCGAAATGCACAGAGCAGCTTCTGTTGCTGGTTCCTCCCACTTGGAAAAAACCGCCGCAGGACACATCGTTGTTGAAGCTGCGTGCCAAGCTGAAACCGGTTAGGGACAGCCTGCTTTCCCACTCCCTCGACTATGCCAACGTGCAGCAACCCACGTTCGACGAGACCAGAGAGTTTCTGCGAATTGTCAATGAGCTCCAACGTTGTGCGAGTCGCGTTTTGTACGCTTCCACTGATCCTCTGCAGACGAGGTGGGACGTCGCTCTGAGGGAGGGACACCGGTTTTGGGACGTGGTTGAGATCGGAGTCTCTGAGAACTTGGCGGACCCTCGACTTGGACCCTAAGCCCTTGCCAATTCTTGCCAGCCGCCTCATCCTCCCCCCATGGCCACCCGCAACATCAACCTCACCGACGCGCTTGACCGCTTCGTCGCGGACCTGATCGACTCCGGGGCCTACCAGAACGCCTCCGAAGTGGTGCGCGCCGGCTTGCGGCTGCTCGAGGCCGATGAGGCGGAACGCGCGGCCAAGCTCGACCTTCTGCGCAAGGCGGTGCAGGAGGGCTGGGACTCGGTCGACCGCGGCGCAGGAATCGTCGTCCATGACATCGACGCCTTCTTCGCCGAGATCGACGACGAAATCGAAACCGACATCGCCGGCGAGGAAGCAGCCGCCAGGAGCGCCGCGGCTGAATGAGGCGGCTCGTCATCGAGCCGCCCGCACGCGCCGATATCAAAGCCATCCGCGCCCATTCGCGGCGCGCCTTCGGCCCCGGCGCGCAGCAGAAATACGGCGCCCTCATGCGGCGCGCGTTCATCCTGCTCTGCACCGACCCCGAGCGCGCCGGCGCTCAACGGCAAGAGGACCTGCCGCGCGCGCCCTACGTCTTCCACCTCCGCCACGCACGCACGCGCGGCGCAGCGCCGAAAACCGCGCGTCACCTCATCGTCTTCACGTTTGACGATGCGACGCTCACCGTCTTGCGCGTGCTCCACGACTCCATGGACGTCCCCCAGCGCCTGAGCGACGATTGACGCGCGCGTCACCGTCCCTATCGTCAGCGGCAACCGCGAACAACCAGGGAGACGCCCCGCATGAACATCCTCGAGCGTATCAAGAGCGACCTGGCCGTCCTCCAAGGTGCCTCCGCCACGCTCAAGGCTTATAAGGAGCTCGAAGCCGAGGGATCGCGCACTGTCGCCGACGATCTGGAACGCACCGTCGACCGCTTCCCGGACAACATCGCCTTCCGCTTCGAAGGCCAATCGCTCCGCTACCGCGACCTCGACGCCCGCGCGAACCGCTACGCCCACTGGGCGCTCGCGCAGGGGCTGAAAGCAGGCGCCGTCGTCGCGCTCTTCATGTCGAACCGGCCCGATTACGTCGCCTGCTGGATGGGCCTCGCCAAGGTTGGGATCACCACGGCGCTGATCAATTCGAACCTCGCCGGCGGGCCGCTCACCCACTCCATCGACATCTCCGGCGCCGATCACGTGATCGTGTCCGAGGATCTGGCCGAGCCGCTCGCCGCAATCGCGCCGAACCTCGCGCGCACGCCGAAAGCCTGGGTGCAAAGTCTGGGACAAGGGGGCGGCGCCCCCAACACGATGGAAAACCTCGACGCCGCCCTCGCCGCGCTCCCAGCCGATCGTCCGTCCACGGAACATCGCGCAGGCGTCAAGTCGAAGGATCTCGCGCTCTACGTCTACACCTCCGGCACCACCGGCGCGCCGAAGGCCGCGCGCCTCACCCATTTGCGCACCATGGGCATGATGCGCGCCTTCATCGGCGGCGGCAAAGCCAAGTCAAGCGATCGCGTCTACGTCACGCTGCCGCTCTATCACGGCACCGGCGGCATCTGCGGGATCGGCTTCGCGATCGAAAGCGGCGCGACCATCATCCTGCGCCGCAAATTCTCCACCACCCATTTCTGGGAAGATTGCGTGAACGAGGGCGCGACCGTCTTCTTCTATATCGGCGAACTCTGCCGCTATCTCGTCAACGCCCCGCCCCATCCGCTCGAACGCCAGCACACATTGCGGCTCGGCGTCGGCAACGGCATGCGCCCGGAAGTGTGGGAGAAGTTCAAGGAGCGCTTCGGCGATCTCAAATTCCTGGAATTCTACGGCTCCACCGAAGGCAACGTCTCGCTCCTCAACTTCGACAACAAGATCGGCTCCATCGGCCGCATCCCCTCCTGGATGCAGGCGCGCGTGAACGTCCGTATCCTGAAATTCGACGTCGAGACCGAGCAGCCCGTACGCGGCGCCGATGGCTTCTGCATCGAAGCCGATGTCGATGAACCCGGCGAAGCCGTGGGCCACATCGATCCCGCCGAGCCGCGCTTCAAATATGAAGGCTACGCCGGCGACAAGTCCCAGACCGAGAAGAAGATCCTACGCAACGTCTTCGAGAAGGGCGACGCCTGGTTCCGCACCGGCGATCTTCTGCGCAAGGACAAGGACGGCTATTTCTATTTCATCGATCGCATCGGCGACACCTTCCGCTGGAAAGGCGAGAACGTCTCCACCAACGAAGTCGGCGACGTGCTCGCCCAATTCCCGGGGATCGTGGAAGCCAATGTCTACGGCGTCCATATTCCCGGCCACGACGGCCGCGCCGGCATGGCGGCCCTCACCGTCTCCAAGGACGTCGACCTCCGCGCGCTGCGCGACTATGTGGTCCGTGAGCTGCCCACCTACGCACGCCCGATCTTCTTGCGCATGCAGCCCGAAATCACCACCACCGGCACCTTCAAGTACCGCAAGGTTGATCTTGTGCGCGACGGTTTCGATCTCGCCCGCGTCAGCGATCCCGTCTACTTTGACGATCCGCAATCGCATGCCTACGTTGCCCTGACGCCTGAGATGTCCGCGCGCATCGCCGCAGGCGAGATCAAGCTCTAAAGTCTCGCGACACGGACGAGACCACAACAAGTGGATGGGGAGTGATTGATGATCGACCTGACCGGCGTGACGACGCTCGCCGATGTCGCCCGTCGCCAGGCTGAACGCCGCCCGAACGCGTTGGCGCTCAAGGACGGCGCCTACGAGACCACCTACGCCCAGCTCGACGCGCACGCCAGCCGCATCGCCGACCGCATGATCGTAGAGGGCCTGAAGCCCGGCGATCGCGTCGCCATCCTCTCCAAGAATTCCGACTTCTTCTATGAGATATGGTTCGGGGCGATGAAGGCCCGCGCCGCCCTCGCCGGCGTCAACTTCCGCCTCGCCCCGCCCGAGATCGCCTACATCATCGACGACAGCGACGCGAAGATTCTGTTCGTCGGCGAGGACTTCTACGCCCTCGCCGAACAGGCGCTCGCGCAGATGAAGACCCGCCCCAAACTCATCGCGCTTGATGGCGAACATGAAGGCTATGTCTGGTACGAGACCTGGCGCGCGCAAGGCGCGGCCATCGACCCCATGCTGCGCGGCGGCGACGACGATGTCGTCCTCCAGCTCTACACCTCCGGCACCACCGGCCATCCCAAGGGTGTTGAGATTTCGAACGCCAACATGGTCGCGCTCCTCGGTCTCGCCCACGGCGTCGCCGGCTTCAATTACGAGGCCGACGACAATGTCATCAACGCGATGCCGCAATTCCACGTCGCCGGTACGAATATCGGCATCGTCGCGATCGCCAGCGGCGCGCGGCTGCACATTCTGCGCGATCTTGTTCCCGCGCAGATCATCGCAATGATCGAGCGCGAGAAGATCAACCACGCATTCTTCGTGCCGGCGGTGATCCTCATGCTGATGCAGGCGCCGGAGATGGCGACGGCCGACCTCACCTCTGTCCGCACTGTGTCCTACGGCGCCTCACCGATCGCGGAAGAGCTGCTGATCCGCGCGCGCGATCGCTTCAATTGCGGCTTTCTGCAATTCTACGGCATGACGGAAACGTGCGGCGCAGGCACGCACCTGCCGCCGGAAGCGCATGACCCCGCGCGCAACAAACTCCGCTCCTGCGGCATTCCCTGGCCCGGCGTCTCGGTGAAGGTCGTCGACGCGGAAGGAAACGAGTGCAAACCCGGCGAAGTCGGTGAGATCGTGATCAAGGCGCCGATCGTGATGAGGGGCTATTGGAAGCGGCCCGACGCCACCGCCGAAGCGGTGAAGGACGGCTGGATGCACACCGGCGACGCCGCCTACATGGACGAGGAAGGCTTTTTCTTCATCTATGACCGCGTGAAGGACATGATCGTATCCGGCGGCGAAAACATCTATCCGGCGGAAGTCGAGAACGCGATCTTCTCCCACCCCGACGTCGCCGACGTCGCCGTCATCGGCGTGCCGGACGACAAATGGGGCGAGAGCGTCAAGGCCATCGTCATCACCAAGCCCGGCGCCGCCGCCGATCCGGACTCGATCATCGCCCACACGCGCGAGCGGCTGGCGGGCTACAAAGTCCCCAAGACGGTCGACTTCGTGGACGCCATCCCGCGCAACGCCTCCGGCAAAATCCTGCGCCGCGAATTGCGCAAGCCGTTCTGGGAAGGCCGCGGCCGGATGGTCGGCTGATGCGCCACGCCCGGCCCGACGACCTCGCGCGCATCGCGGCTTTGATTGATCGTCTGCGTGCGCTGGCGCCGCTCCGCGAAAAGAGCCCAGGTGCGTTCTACCTCAGGGGCAAGGCGTTTCTGCACTTCCACGAGCACGACGGCGAGATTCTCGCTGACATAGGCGACGGCGACGATTGGCGCCGCCTGCCGGCGCTCTCTGCGCGTGATCAGGACGCCTTGCTCGCCGTCGCCCGCGACGCGTGCGCTACGCCGCATAACGCTCCCAAAACCCCTCCGCAGGCGCGATCTGCTCCACAACGTCGATCAGCACGCCCGCGGGATCGCGGGTCATGAACCGCCGCTGCCCCCACGGCTCGGCCGTCAGCGGATAATCGATCGGTGCGCCGGCCGCTTCGAGCGCCCGCAGCGCCGCCGCGCAATCAGCCGTCTGAACGGTGAGGATCATGCCCTTGCCGTCGAACGCTTCCGGCCCGGGCGGCCGCGACGGATGATCCGGCGTCATGAAGGCGAGCGTGAACCCGCCATTGGCTCCTTCAAGCGACAGCACGACCACCCAGCTGGCCTCGAACAGAATTGTCGCGCTGAAATGGCGGACATAGAAATCCCGCGTCTCCCGCAGGCTCGGCGTCGTGATCAGCGGATAGACGTCCAGCGCTTTCATCAGCCGGCCTCCTATGTTACGTACAGCATGTATGCCACTAACATACAGGGTGTATGTAATGCAAGCCCCCAAGACAAGCGCCCAGGCCCCGCGACGCACCCAGGCTGAGCGCCGCGCCGAAACACGCGCAGCCCTCCTTCGCGCCGGCGCCGCTCTTTTCGCCGCCAAAGGCTATGCCGATGCCGGAGCCGAGGAGATCGTCGCCGCCGCCGGCGTCACGCGCGGCGCGCTCTATCACCACTTCAAGGACAAAGCCGATCTGTTCGAAACGATCGTGGAACAGGCGTTCGCCGACATCGTCGCCGAGATCGACGCGGCTGCGGCGTCGGCGCCGGACGCGGCGGCAGCGCTGCGCCTTGGCTCGCTCGTCTGGCTCCGCGCCAGCCAGCGCAAGACTCGCCGCCGCATCCTGCTGATCGATGCGCCCGCCGTGATCGGCTGGGCGAAATGGCGCGCGCTCGACTCACGCTACGGCATGGGGTCGCTGCGTGAAGGGCTGGAGGCCGCGGCGCGCGAACGCGCGATCCGCCTCGCCGACATCGAGATCGCCGCGCATCTGCTTTCGGGGGCGCTCAATGAGGCGGCCCTCCTCCTCGCCGCCCGCGCGCGCGACAAGGCCTTCCAGCGGCGCTTGGAGGCGTCGGTGAACGCCCTCCTCGATTGCCTCCTCGACGCGCAGCGAAGCGGCCCGAAGCGCTAAGCGGCGGCGGACGCCGTTGCGCGCTCGCCGCCGCCGCCTAGTATAGCGCCAAACACAAGGAGGAAGCAGTGGCGGACAGCACGAGCGCGACGCTGCCGGCGTTCAAGAAACTGCCGATGAAAGCGCCCGACATCGCCATCGCCCACGGCGACGGCGGCGTCGTCTACCTGCGTTCGAACCATCCCCCGGGCGATCGCCCGCGTTCCATCCCCCACCTGCTGGACGAAAAGGCGAGCCGCCATCCCGATCGGCCGCTCCTGAAGCAGCGCGAACCGGGCCACGGGCCTTGGCGCACTGTAACATACGGCGAAGCCGCGCGTTTCACCGGCGCCGCCGCCGAAAAATTCTACGCGCTTGGCCTCGGTCCCCATGCGCCATTGATGGTTCTGTCGGGCAACTCGATCGAGCATGCGGTCATGGCGCTCGCCGCACAGAAAATCCGTGCGCCCGTTGCGCCGATCAGCGCGCCTTATTCGTTGATGAGCTCGGACTTCGCCAAGCTGAAGCACTGCTTCGACACCGTGAGGCCGAAGGCGATCTTCGTCCAGAACCACGCCCTCTTTGCGCGCGCGCTCGAAGCGCTGCCGCTCGACGGCGTCGCGGTGATCTCCGCCGATAGCGAGCCGCCGAACAACACCACTATCCTCTACAAGGACCTGATCGACGGCAGCGCCGGCGCCGCCGTCTCCGTTGAGATGGACAAGATCACCGACCGCACGATCGCCAAATTCCTGTTCACCTCCGGCTCCACCGGCATGCCTAAGGCCGCGCCGCAATATCAGGGGATGCTCTGCGCGCAGATTTCCGCAAGCGAAGGGCTGCGCAACGAAGATCCGAACCCGGACGAAGCGCCGCAGACGCTCGAATGGATGCCCTGGAGTCACATCTCCGCCGGCAATGTCGGCTTCAATGGCGCGCTCTGGGGCGGCGCCACGATCCACCTGGACGAGGGCAAGCCCCTGCCAGGCATGTTCGAGACGACGATAAAGAATCTCTACGAGGTCAGCCCCATTGTATTTGGCTCCGCGCCGATCGCGTTCGCCATGCTTGCTGATGCGCTCGAAAAAGATGCGCAACTGCGCAAGAGCTTTTTCAAGAACCTGCGCTATATGGGCTATGGCGGCGCCACGCTCTCCGACGATCTCTACGATCGCCTGCAGGCGATCGCGATAGCGGAGACTGGCCAACGCATTCCGCTCACGACGATGTACGGCGCAACGGAGACGCAGGGCATCACCGTCGTCCATTGGGAGGTGGAGCGCGTCGGCCTCATCGGCCTTCCGCTTCCGGGCATCACGCTGAAACTGGTGCCGAACGGCGAGAAGCTCGAAGTCCGCGTCAAGGGCCCCACCGTCACAACCGGCTATTGGAACGACGAGAAGAAGTCGGCCGAAGCGTTCGATGACGAGGGCTTCTACAAGCTGGGCGACGCCGCGCGCTTTGTCGACGAGAACGACCCGGCCCAAGGCCTTGTCTTCGACGGACGCGTCACCGAGGACTTTAAGCTGGCCTCCGGAACGTGGGTGAGCGTCGGCACGCTTCGGCCCGACGTCGTCGCCGCCTGCAGCCCCTATGTTTTCGACGCCGTCATCACCGGCCAGGACAAACCGTTCATCGGCGTGCTCGTCTGGCCCTCGCCGGCCGGAATGGCCCAGCTCGCGGCGCAAGGCGGCGACCCGATCGCAGCGCTCGCGCACATCCTCAAGGATCGACTCGCCGCTTTCAACAGCGATGCCGGCGGCTCTTCGCGCCGGATCGCCCGTGTACGGATCATGACGACGCCGCCCTCGATCGACGCCGGCGAGATCACCGACAAGGGCTACGTCAATCAGCGCGCCGCGCAGGCCGCGCGCAAGGACCTGGTAGACTCCCTTTATGCCGAGCCCCCAGGTGACGGCGTGATCGTCGTTTGACCCTCCGCCCCGCCCGCAACGAGGACATTCCGCTACTGCAGGCGATCGAACGCGCCGCGGCCGAACTCTTCCGCCCGCTCGGCCTCTTGACGCTGGAAGGCCTCAGCGACGTCGTCTCCGACGCGGAGCATCGCGCCAACATCGCCGCCGGCCTCGCCCTGGCGATCGAGCAAGACGGGGCGGCCGTGGGCTACGCCACGGGCTACGCAGTCGAGTCCGCGGTCTATCTGCACCAGCTCGACGTCCACCCCGATCATCAGCGCCGCGGTCTCGGACGCCGTCTGGTGGACGCCTTTTGCGCACGCGCGAAGGCGCAAGGGGCAAACGCGGTCATCCTTTCCACGTTCCGCGACGTGCCCTGGAACGCGCCCTTCTATCGCACCTGCGGCTTCGCCGACGTGCAGCGCCCGAACTATGCGCCCTGGATGCAGGCCATCGAAGCCGACCAGGCGCGCATGCTCGACATCGACACCCGCGTATTCATGCGCCGGCCGCTTTGAGTGCGACCGGATGCGGGTTTCGCGCGTATAGGAAGAGATCATGCCTGACGCCGCCGCCAAGCCGTCCCCGTTCGTGCGCTTCGCGCCGCTGCTGCTGCTGGCCGCCGCACTGGCGACAGCGTTTGCCCTTGGTCTCCACCGAGAGGTGTCGCTGGAAGCGCTGCGCGATCGTCAGACGGAGCTTGAGGCGTTTGTCGCCGCCAACCTGCCTGCGGCCATCGGGCTCTATGTGCTGGCTTATGCGCTGTCGGTCGCGATCTCATTCCCGATCGCGTCGGTGCTGACGCTGGCCGGCGGCTTTCTGTTCGGGCCCTGGCTCGGCGGCGCCGCGACCGTCATCGCCGCCACGCTCGGCGCAACCGCGATCTTCCTGGCGGCGCGCACCGCGGTCGGCGATGCGCTGCGCGCCCGCGCCGGCGGATGGCTGGAGAAGCTCGAGCGCGGCTTCCGCGAGAATGCGTTCAACTATCTGCTGGCGCTGCGCCTCTTCCCTGGCGCGCCGTTTTTCATCGTCAATCTCGTGCCCGCCTTCTTCGGCGTAAAGCTGCGCGATTTCGTGCTCGCGACCTTCATCGGCATCATCCCCGGCACGTTCGTCTACGCCTCCGTCGGCAACGGCTTGCGTGCGGCGTTTGAGGCAGGCGTCTCCGCAGACCCCGCAGCGCAGGGCCGAGCGCTGCTGTTCTCACCGGAGATCATTCTGCCGATCGCAGGCCTCATCGTGCTGGCGCTGCTGCCGATCGCCGCCAAGGCGTTCCGCCGCAAGCCCAAGGCGGAGCCGTCTGCGTGAAGGATCACAAGGTCGATCTTTGTGTCATCGGCGCGGGCTCCGCGGGGCTGTCAGCCGCCGCCGGCGCAGTGCAGCTGGGCCTCAGCGTTGTGCTGTTCGAACACCGCGAAATGGGCGGCGATTGTCTGAACTGGGGCTGTGTTCCTTCCAAAGCGCTGATCGCCGCCGCAGACGCCGCCCATGGCGCGCACACGAGCGGCCGGTTCGGCGTGTCCGCATCGCCGAGCGTCGACTGGAGCGCGGTCAAGGCGCACGTCCAGGCCGCCATCGCCCACATCGCGCCCATCGATTCCCAGGAGCGCTTCGAAGGCCTCGGCGTCGCAGTGATCCGGGAGCGCGCCCGTTTCATCAATCCGCGTACGGTGCAATCGCAAAGCGCGCGTGTCCGCGCCCGCCGCTTCGTGATCGCGACCGGATCACATCCTGCGATCCCGCCGATTCCCGGACTCGCAGATGCGCCCTACCACACCAACGAGACGATCTTCACGATCGATGCTCTGCCGGTGCATCTCCTGATCCTCGGCGGCGGCGCCATCGGCGTCGAACTCGGGCAAGCCTTCCGGCGCCTCGGCGCCAAGGTCACGATCGTGGAGGCCATGCGCCTGCTCGACGGCGCCGACGAAGAAGCTGTGAATATTGTCCGTGCACAGATCAACGCGGATGGAGTCGTCGTTCGCGAGGGCGCGAAAGTCGCAGCCGTCGCGCGCGCCGGCGAGGGCGTTTCGCTGACGCTGGAGTACGGCGAAACCATTGGAGGCTCGCACCTTCTGATCGCCGCCGGGCGCACCCCGGCGCTCGAAGGCCTCGGCTTGGAGGCCGCCGGCGTCGCGTTCACCAAGAAGGGCGTTGCAACCAAGGCGAACCTGCGCGCCGTCGGCAATCCCCGCGTCTGGGCGCTGGGCGACGCCGCCGGCCGTGAACTCCTCACCCACGCCGCCGGCTGGCACGCGAGCGTTTTTGTCCGCAATGCGCTCTTCAAGGCGGCAAGCCGCGCCGACAGCCAGCCCATCCCCGCCGCCGTCTACAGCGATCCCGAACTCGCGCAGATCGGCCTCACAGAAACCCAAGCGGCCCAGAAACATGGCGAGCGCGCGATCACCGTGGTGCGCTGGCCGTTCCACGAGAATGACCGCGCCGTCGCCGA
>WGOB01000058.1 GCA_016124255.1 Alphaproteobacteria bacterium
ATTCGCAAGGCCCACGCGGCGAAAGGCAAGCCCCGCAAAGTCGTGCTGGTGTCGGACGGTGCTCACGGCACCAACCCGGCCACCGCGGTGACCTGCGGGTATACCATTAAGGCCGTTCCCACCAATGCGCTGGGCCATGTTGATTTTGACGCGTTTTGCCAAGTGGTTGACGAGCTGAGCGAAGACATTGCCGCCTTTATGCTGACCAACCCCAGCACCTGCGGCCTGTTTGAGCCTGACGTCAAACGCATTGCCGCAAAGCTGCACGAGGTTGGCGCTTATTTCTATTGCGATGGAGCCAACTTCAACGCGATTGTGGGCAAGGTTCGCCCCAGCGACCTTGGTGTGGACGTGATGCAGTTCAACCTGCACAAAACCTTCTCAACCCCCCACGGCGGTGGCGGCCCCGGTTGTGGGCCGGTGGCCGTGGTGGAAAGCCTGCGCCCTTACCTGCCGGTGCCGCGCGTGGTTCATCAAGACGGCGCCTACGCCCTCGTTACGGAAGACCCGCACTCCATCGGGCGGATTAAAGCTTTCCACGGCCACTTTGGCATGATGGTGCGAGCCTTGGCCTACATGCTGTCCCACGGTGGTGACGGCCTGCAACAGGTGGCGGAAGACGCGGTGCTGAACGCGAACTATCTGCTGGCGCGATTGAAGCCGCACCTCAATGCACCCTTCGGCGGCGGGGCCGACAAGCACGAGCCGTGCATGCACGAAGCGCTGTTCGACGATTCCAATCTGCGCACGCACGGCGTGGAGACGATCGACATCGCCAAAGCGCTGCTCGACGAAGGCTATCATCCGATGACGACCTACTTCCCGCTGGTCGTGCACGGCGCGATGCTGGTGGAGCCGACGGAGACGGAGTCCAAGGCCGAACTCGACCGCTTCGCGGACGTGATGATCGCGCTCGCGAAGCGCGCCAAGGGCGATGAGGCCGCGTCGTTCAAGAACGCGCCGACGCTCGCGCCGATGCGGCGGCTCGACGAGACCCGCGCCGCGCGCCAGCCGAAGTTGCGCTGGCGCGCCAATGCGCCCTCGCACGCGGCGGAATAGTCAGGAACGCCTGCTTCCAGCCGGGAGCGCCGGCCTCCAGCCCGCATGCGACGCTCAGCGCCGCTGGCGGTCGTTGAACTGGTGATCCGCCGGGAAGCCGGCGGGACCGGCCGGTCTCAGCCGAATTTCTGCTGCAGTTCAGCGACGCCCTGATTGATCAGCGCCGATTGCGCATCGGCGCTCATCGCCTCGCGCAGCTTTTTTTCCGCCGCGGCGATCGCAGCGTCGGCGGCGGCGGCGCGCACGTCGGCTTCCGCCTGCTGGCCGGCGCGCACGATGCGCTCCTCAGCCTGCTTGCGCCGGCGCTCCAGCGATTGCGCATGCTCCGCGCGCGCTTCTGCAGTCAGCGCGGCGGCCTGTTCCTTGGCCGCGTCGATGATCGTCTTGGCCTCGCCTTCGGCGGCGGCGCGCCGGGCCTCGTATTCGCGGTAAAGCGCTTGCGCCTCTTCCCGCAGGCGCCGCGCTTCGGCCAGCTCTTTCCCGATCGCGGCGGCGCGCTCATCGAGCGCCTTCGTGATCATGGCGGGGACCTTCAGATAGATCAGAAGGCCGATGAAGAGGGCGAGCGCGATGAGCGCGACGAACGTGGCGTCGATCGTCATGCCGTCACCTTCTTGGCCGCCGCCGCTTTCGGGGCCCGGCCCACGAGCTTCGCGACGATCTCTCCGGCCACCTCGTCGGCCACCGCGCCGATCTCCTTGAGCGCCTGATCGCGGCGTGCGGCGATCCTGCCTTCTTCGGCGGCGATCTTCGCGTTGAGTTCGTCGTCCGCTTTCTCGCGCGCGGCGTTGAGTTCGGCCTGCGCGTCCGCGCGCATCTCGTCGATCAGCTTGCGGGCGTTGGCGCGGGCGTCGGCGTGAGTGCGCTCGGCTTCCAGACGCGCCCGTTCGGCCGCCTCGCTTTCGCGGTGCGCGAGATCGAGATCGGCCTTGAGGGTCGTGGCGCGGTTCTCCAGCACGGCGCCGACCTTCGGCAGCACGAACCGCGACACGAAGATGTAGAGCGCGCCGAACGTGATCGCGAACCAGAACAGCTGGCTGGCGAACAGGCTCGCATCGAACGGGGGAAACGCGACCGCCGCGTGCTCGCCGCCGTGCGCGGCGCCCGCAGCGTCATGCGCTGCGTCTCCGGCGTGGGCGGCGGCTTCAGATGTTTCCGGCGCGGCGGCCATCGCCTTCTCCCTAGAGCGCGAACAGGAGCAGAAGCGCGATCAGCAGCGAGAAGATGCCGAGCGCTTCGGTCACGGCGAACCCGAAGATGAGGTTGCCGAACTGGCGCGGCGCTTCCGCCGGATTGCGCAGCGCGCCCTGCAGGAAGTTGCCGAAGATGATGCCCACGCCGATGCCGGCGCCGCCCATCCCGATGCAGGCGATCCCGGCGCCAATGTACTTTGCGGCTTCAGCGTCCATTGTGTGTTTTCTCCAGTTTCAAGTCGTTGCGGCCGGCTAGTGATGGCCGGGATGAAGGGCGTCGTTGAGATAGACGCAGGTGAGCATGGCGAAGACGTAGGCCTGCAGGAACGCCACCAGGAATTCGAGGCCATAGAGCCCCACCGTCATCGCAAGCGGCAGAACCGAGCCGATGACGCCGAGCGCGCCGGCTTCGCTCATCTGCGGCACGAAGCCGGCGAACACCTTCAGCACCAGGTGACCCGCCAGGATGTTCGCCCACAGACGAACCGCGTGGCTGAGCGGACGCGAGAAAAACGAGATGATCTCGATCAGCGCCACGAACCACAAGATGTACCACGGCACGCCGCTGGGCACGAAAATCTTGAAGAACTTGAACCCGTTCTTCCAGAGCCCGACCACGATCACGGTCGCGAACACCATCAGCGCCATCGTCGCCGTGACGACGATCTGGCTCGTCGGCGTGAAGAAATAGGGGAACATGCCGATCATGTTCGCCGCGAAGATGAACAGGAACAGCGTGAAAACGAACGGGAAGAAGCGCTTGACGCCTTCTTCGCCGGCGCTGTCGCGCACCATGCCCTGGATGAAACTGTATCCCGTCTCGGCGACGAGCTGGGCGCGGCCGGGCACAAGCGCTGCCGGCCGCATCGCCCACATCATGAAGGCGCCGACGGCCGCCACGCCCGCGACCATGAACAGGCTCGCGTTTGTGAACGAGGCGTCCCAGCCGAACAGCGAGAACGCGAGCGGCTGGCCGGCGACTTCGACAGGCTCGATGTGAAACTGGTGGATCGGGTCGTTCGCCAAAACTCAATCATCCTCATCGTCGGGAATGGGCTTGGCGTTGGGATCGGGCGGATTGGCCTGGGAATAGGTGCGCGCCAGGCGCACCACATTCACCACCCCCGCCGCGAACCCGAGCCCGAGGCCGATCGCCAGCGCCACACCGCCGGTGTGAGCGAAGGTATCGAGTCCATAGCCCAGGAGCGCGCCGACCAGGATCGCCGCGCCGAACTCGCCGCCGTACCGCAACGCCATCGAGCTGGCGTTCTGCGTCTCCGCGCCGTCCGCTCGCTTCTCGGAACCGCGTGCGGCGTCGACTCGGCGGCGCAACGAGGACAGGCGATCAGGATCGGTCGGAGGCGTGGGATCGGCCATCGAATCCTTCGCGCGCCAAAGCGGGCCGCAAAGCCCCCTCTGCGCGCGCGGGCCGGAAACTAGAGGCGCCCCCGAAAAACGTCAAGCAAACGCCATGATCCGAAAAATGTCTTAGGATCAGATGGTTAGAGCCTTCGCGGCAAGCTGCCGCGGCGCGCCCCCGCGATCAGGGCGTGAACACGATCTTCTGGCCGGGATCGCTCATGGCGTCAGCCGCCTCCGCGAAGCTGCAGATCCGGTGCGTGACCGTTTCAGGATGGAGCTTGCCGCAGGCGATGCACGCCAGCGCGTCGGGGAAGACGGCGCGTGAATGCACCCGGCTCGTGTGGAACGTCAGGCCCTGGTAGTACGCGCGCGTCAGCGGCATCGGCGTCGCGTCGCCGAGATGGATCGCCACGCTGGTGAGAACGCCGTTTGCGGCGCAGGCGCGGACCGCGAAATCGAGGGCTGCTGGATCGCCCGCAGCCTCCACCACGATCTCGAATCGCGCGCCGGTCGCGTCCCTCGCCCCGAGCGCCAGCGGGGCGGTTTCAGCGCCGAGCCTGGCGGCCGCGGCGCGGCGCTCTTCATTGTCGTCGAGATAGAGCGTCCGCGACGCGCCGAGCGCGACCGCGGCGCCGGCCGCGTAGAGCCCGACGCTTTGCGCGAGTCCCCCAACGATCAGGACGTCTGCGCCGGGACGGTCCTTGAGCGGGCCCGCGACCGCGCGCCAGCCATCGGCGATGTTGTCGCTGACGCTGGCCGCCGCGACAGGATCGACGCCGTCCGGAAGACGCACCAGCATATGATCCGCATACGGCACGTACATCAGGTCGGAAAGCGCGCCCCCGAACTCGGTCTTGGATGTCGGCTTGAGACCATAGGCGGCGCCGAACGGATACGCCTCGCATGCATTGGTGAAGCCGCGCCGACAGGTATTGCAGCGCCCGCAAGACAATTGGAACGGCGTCGCCACAAGATCGCCGGGCGCGACGCCCGCCTTGTCGCCGGCGTCGACGACGCGCCCGATCGATTCATGCCCGAACGCGAACGGTCCCGGATAACGAATCACGCCGAGCGCGATGTAGAGGTCGAGGTCGCAGCGCGCGACAGCGACGGGCGCGACGATCGCGTCCGTGTCGCTGTTGAGCCGCGGCGCAGGGACATCGCGCCATTCGAACTGCCCCGGTGCAAGGAATGTGAGCTGGCGCATCAGGCCGCCTCCGCGCGCTGCTGCGCGCCGCGCCGCAGGAAATACACTGCGACCAGCAAGAAGAGCGCAATCGCGCCGTGACGCGCGATGGTGGCGACGGGCGCGCCGGCGCTGTGAGCCAGCCACGCGTCGCCGAGCGGGAGAATGACGCCGGCCAGCGCCACCCATTGCAGCGCGCGCAAATCCCCCCGGATCAGGAACGCCGCAATGATCAAGGCGATGAACAGCGTGCGCAGCGCGTAGACGTAGACCAGGCCCACGTCTTCGGGCGCCGCAAGCGGCAGTCCGAAATAAACGGCGAAGCCGGCAGGATCGGCGACGACCCGGATGACGTTCACCACCAGGTAGAGACCGATCGCGAGCGCCAGCCAGAAGCCAACGGCGCGCCACGGCGGACTTGAGCGCGGGCTGGATGAACCATGGGGCATGAGAACTCCTTCGTTTCCCTCGCTACGCCGGGGCGCACCGGTGCGGGAGCGCGAGAAATCCCCTCGATGGATGAAGTCAGTTCATCTATATGGATGAGCCGTTTCCCGTCGCCGCCATTCTCCGCGCTGCGCGCCTTCGATGCGGCCGCCAGGCTGGGCGGCTTCCGCGACGCCGCCGCGGCGCTCGGCGTCACGCCCTCCGCGATCAGCCATCAGGTGCGCGCGCTAGAGGAGGCGGTGGGCGCGCCGCTGTTTACGCGCAGCGTGCGCGCGGTTGCGCTCACGCCGCTGGGCCGGTCGCTGCACGAGGCGCTTCGGCCGGCGTTCGACCAGATCGGCGCGGCGCTCGCGCGGACGCGGGCCGCCGCCCGCGAGACACGGCTCAAGATCAGCGCGCTGCCGCTCTTTGTGAACGTCTGGCTTATTCCCCGGCTCGACCGCTTCGCGGCGCTGCATCCGGAAGCGACGATCGACATCGACACGACCAACGCCATCGCCGACTTCGGACGCGAGGACGTCGACATCGCCATCCGCAGTCTCTTTGCGCCGACGCCCGGGCTGAAGGCGCGCAAGCTCCTCGATCTGACGGCGACGCCGCTGTGCACGCCCGCGCTGGCGCGGACGCTGAAGTCGCCGCGCGACCTCGCCGGCGCGACGCTCATCCATAACAGCGTGCGCAAGGCCGGATGGCCGGAATGGCTGGAGGCGGCGGGCGTGAAGGGCCTGAAAGCCAGGCGCAATCTCGCGTTCGACACGGTGCCGTCAGCGGTTGAGGCGGCGGCGCAGGGGCGCGGCGTGTTGCTCGGCCTCATGCCGATCGTGTTCGACGCCCCTGCCGCGACGGATCTCGTTGCGCCGTTCTCCACGCCGGCGATGGAGGCGGGTTCGTATTACGTGGTGCATCGACGCGGCGACGAGAGCCGGGCGCTGGTGGCTGCGTTCGTCGCGTGGTTGTTCTCGGAAATGCGCGCCGACGTGCGGCGCCTTGCGCGGTTGGCGAAAGCGCGCACCGCCTGACGCCCTTGGGTTTGATCTCTCGCCTTGCCGGCGGCGAGCATGTTACTGCCGAGAGATGGCCGAGACGTTCGAAGAGATGCTGACGGGCGGGCGCCCGAATTCCCTCGGGCGAACGGGCGAAGTCGTCGAGCGCGTGCTGGAGCAGCCCGCCCGTTTCGAGGAACTCTTTCGCTGCTACGAGAGCGAAGACGAAATCGTCCGTCTACGGACTTCAAACGCCATGAAGCGGATCGAGGCGGTGCGCCCTGATCTCTTGGCGCCTTACCTCGATCGCTTCATCGAGGACGTTGGGCGAATTGACCAGGCGTCGGCGCAGTGGACCCTGGCCCAGCTCTTCGACCGCCTATCGCCGGACATGAGCGAAAAGCAGAAGAAATCTGCAACCGCCCTGATGCAGCGAAACCTTGCAAGCCACGACGATTGGATCGTGCTCAACACCACCATCGATACCTTGTCGAAATGGGCGAAGACGGACGCCGCTTTGCGCAAGTGGCTTCGACCTCGCCTCCAACGTTTGAGCATGGACGCCAGGAAGTCGGTCGCCTCTCGCGCGTCCAAACGGCTGAAGGCGCTCGGCAGCCCTTGATTTTTAGACGACTGCGGCCAGCGCCTTGGCGCGGCCGAGATCGACGCTCACGAGTTGCGAGAGGCCGGGCTCCGCCATGGTCACGCCATAGAGCCGGTCGACGCGCGCCATTGTGACTGGATTGTGGGTGATGACCAGGAATCGCGTCGCCGTCAGCTTCTTCATCTCGTCGAGCATGCGGCAATAGCGGTCGACATTGGCGTCATCGAGCGGGGCGTCGACTTCGTCGAGCACGCAGATCGGCGCGGGGTTGGCGAGGAACACCGCGAAGATGAGCGCCGTCGCCGTCAGCGCCTGCTCGCCGCCGCTCATCAGCGACAGCGTCGTCAGCTTCTTGCCCGGCGGCTGGGCCATGATTTCGAGCCCGGCGGCGAGGGGATCGTCGTTCTCCGTCAGCGTCAGCTTGGCCTGGCCGCCTTCGAACAGCGCGGTGAACAGCTTGGCGAAGTTCTCGTTCACGGTTTCGAACGCGGCGAGAAGGCGCGCCCGGCCTTCCGCGTTCAGCTGCCCGATGGCGCGGCGCAGTTTGGTTACGCCGGCGGCCACATCCTCCTTCTCGGTGTTGAGCGTATCGAGGCGCGCTTGCGCTTCCTGCATCTCTTCATGCGCGCGCAGGTTCACCGGGCCGGCGGAATCGCGCTCGGCGCGGAGGCGGTCGAGCTTGCGTTCCACGTCGCTGATCGGTCCGGTCGCGAGCGCGGACGAGATCAGATTTCCCGCGGCGCCGGCGAGATCGTCCGGCGCGCGCCCGGCGATTTCGCGCGCCTGGGTTTCGCTGTCGGCGAGGCGTTCGCGCGCCCCCGCGAGGCGCGCATCGGCGGCGGCGCGGGTTTCGCGCGCTTCGGCGTGGGCGCGCTCAGCGCTCCGCACCGCGGCGTCCGCCTCGCGGGCGACGCGTTCGGCTTCGGCGACAGCGTCCGCCGCGCGGGTCCGTCGCGCCTCTGCGGCGCGCTGTTCGTCAAGGAGCCCCGCGAGCGCCGCGCGCGCAGCGTCCGGCGCATGCACGGCGTCGTCACGTTGGGCGCGGACGCGATCCAGTTCGATCTCGACCGCGTCGATGCGCTGCGCGGCGGCGTCGCGGCGCGTGCGCCATTGCTGGAGTTCCGCGTCGATCGCAGCGCGCCGCGCGACGCGCGCGTCGCGTTCGCGCGCAAGCCCGGCGTGGGCGGCGCGTGCGTCTGCGGCGCGCGTACGTGTCTCGGCGACGACGGCGCGGGCCGCGGCAAGCGCGTCTTCGCCGGCCTCAGGGGCGCCGGCGACAGCGGCGGCGGCGAAAGCCGCATCCGCTTCGGCGGCGGCGTATTCGGCCTCGAGTTCGGCGCGCTGCGTGGAGAGCGCGACGCGTTGCTCGACGCTCCGAGCCGCTTCGGCGAGCGCCGCGTCATGGGCGCGTGCGGCGTCTCCCGCCTTCTGCGCCAGGAGCGGCGCGGCCTGGCGTGCGCTGCGCGCAGTTTCTTCAGCGGCCCGGCGCTTGGCGCGCGCCGCGTCGGCCGCGGCCTTCGCGCGGTCGGCGCGATCGCTGGCGGCGGAGAGTTCTTTCCGGGCGGCGCGCAGCCGGTTGCGTTGTTCAAGCCGCGCCGCGGCGGGCGCGGGCGCGGCGGCGGCGCGGACAAAACCGTCCCAGCGCCACAGATCGCCCGCCAGCGACACCAGGCGCGCGCCGGGTTGCAGGCTCTTCTGCAGGGCGTGGCCGGCGTCGGCGTCGACGACGCCGATCAGCGCAAGCCGGGCGGCGAGTTCGCGCGGCGCCTCGACATGATCCGTAAGCGGATGAACACCGGCCGGCCAATCGATCTCGGGCGCCGCCGCGCCTGTCCAGCGCAACGGTGCGCCCATCTTCCGCGAGGCTTCCAGATCGTCCCCAAGCGCCGCCGCAAGAGCGCGTTCGTATCCGTCCGCGACCTGGATCTCGCCGAGCACCGGGGGAAACGCCTTGCCCGACGGCGGCGGCGCCAGCCGCTCGAGCGCGCGCACTTCGGCGTTGAGTTCATCGAACGCCGCATCGGCCGCCCGCGCCGCGGACCAGGCGGCTTCGTCCTCCGCTTCCGATGTCTTGAGCGCGGTCTCCGCTTTCGCGAGCGCAGCGCGCGCGGCCGCGCTGGCGCGCTGCGCGGCGTCGGCGGCGTCGCGCGCTGCAGCGATGGCGGGCGCGAACGTCTCCTCGTTGGGAAGCGCAGCAAGCGCGCTTTGCGCAGCGGCCCGGCGCTCCGCGAGCCGGGCGAGGCGCGCGCGCGCGGCGTCGGCCGTTTCCGAAAGCGCCCGCGCGCGGGCGAGACGGGCGGCGTTTTCCGCCGCCAGCGCCTCAAGCCTGGTTTCGGCGTCTGCACGTTCAGCTTCGCGGGCGCCGGCCTCCGCGTCGGCGGCGTTAAGGTCCTCGGCGAAGGTGTCTTCGCCGGGGAGCGCCGCACGCTCGGCCTCAAGCCGCGCTGCCGCGGCGTCGCAATCTTCCTTCAGCGCGATCAGGCGCTGGGAGTCGTCGTTGAGGCGGACGAGATCGGCCTCGGCGCGCGCGCGCCGCTCCTCGGCGTCGCGCAGATCGCGTTCGTGCCCCACGCGCACGCCTTCCAGGCGGCGCAGCACGGCGCCGGCGATCGCTTCTTCTTCGCGCAGGGGCGGCAGGCGTTCGCGCGCCGCTTCTGCCGCTTGCGCGGCGGCGGCGGCGTGCGTGGCGGCCTCCGCGACCAGCCGCTCGGCGGCGCGGTGATCGCCGTCCACCGCAGCGACGGCCGCGCGCGCCTCCATCCAGCGGCGATGCAGCAGCAGCGCTTCCGTCTCGCGGATTGCCGCCGCCAGCCCGCGATAGCGTTCGGCCTGTCGCGCTTGCTTCTTGAGGCTGGCGAGCTGGGCGTCGATCTCCGCGACCACTTCGTCGAGGCGCGCCAGATTGGCTTCGGCCGCCCTGAGCTTGAGATCGGCTTCATGCCGGCGCGCGTGCAGCCCGGCGATGCCGGCGGCTTCCTCAAGAATGCGGCGCCGGTTTTCCGGTTTGGCGGCGATCAGTTCACTGACCTGGCCCTGGCGCACCAGCGCGGGCGAGTTGGCGCCGGTCGAGGCGTCGGCGAACAGGAGCTGCACGTCCTTGGCGCGCACGTCCTTGCCGTTGATGCGGTACGTGGAGCCCAGGCCGCGGCGGATGCGGCGCGAGATTTCGAGCGTGTCGTCTTTGCCGAGCGCGCCGGGTGCGCGGCCCAACGCGTCCTTGAGCACCAGGGTCACCTCGGCGTGCTCGCGCGCCGGCCGCGCGGCGCTGCCGGAGAAGATGACGGAATCCATGTCGTCGGCGCGCATGCTCTTGGCCGACGTGGACCCCATCGCCCAGCGCACGGCTTCCAGCAAGTTCGACTTGCCGCAGCCATTGGGGCCGACGACGCCCGTCAGCCCGGGCTCGATCGGCGCACGGACGTGATCGACGAAACTCTTGAATCCGGAGAGCCGCAGCTCAGCGATGAACAAGGGCGATCAGGCTCCGCTTGCGAGCGCGGCGTCGAGGATGCGGCGCATGCCTTCGGGCGTGCGGAATTCTTCGCTGACTTTCTCGTCGTTGACGAAGAACGTCGGCGTGGAATCGACGCCCCGGCCCTGCGCGTCGTCCATGATAGATTGCACGCGCTCCGTCCCAGCGGTGTCGCGGATGCAGCCGCGCACCTGGTCCGGCGACAGGTTGGAGAGCTGCCCGATGCGCACGAGCGCGGCTTCCGCCCCCTGCATCGTCTGCGGCCCAAGAATGGCGCGCTGCTGTGAAAAGATCGCGCCGACGCGTGTGTAGTATTCATCGGGGCTCGGCGCGCCGCACCGCGCGACCTGGAATCCGGCCACGGCGATCTGGGCAGGCGCGGTGGCGAACTCGCGAAGCGTGAACTTGACCTTGCCGGTGTCGATGTACTCGCTCTTCAGCACGTCCCAATTGGCCGCGTGGAAGTCCGCGCAGTGCGGGCAGGTGGCGGAGGCGTATTCGACCACGTGCACCGGCGCGTTGTCCTGGCCGATGGTGATGTCGTCGGCGGTGACGCCGGCGCCGGTTCCACCCTCGCCCCCGCAAGCGGCGAGGAGCGCGGCGGAGGCGGCGGCCAGAAGCAGCGTGCGCCGGGAAGCCATCAGGTTCATGTCGTCGTCTTCCCCTCGTCTGGAATCTGATCCGGGTCGGCGAAATCGCATGCGCGGCCCGGCGCTGAGGGCGCTTTCACTAGCGCAAAGCCAGGGCGGCCGGAAGCCGGCGCGCCAGCGCGCCTCAGCGGCGGCTCATCGCCCGCCCCAACCGGGCGAGCGCGGCTTGCAGGCGCGGCCCCCCGACATTCGAGACGCGCTCCGCGACGGCGGCTTCTTCCGCCGCGGTGAGCGCTCGGGCGCGGGTCTTCGCCGGCGGCGGCGCGGGCGTGCCTTGGCGAATGAGCACCGACTTCACCTTCGCGCCGGCCAGCTGGCAGCGCTCCAGGATCAGCGGCGCCTGGTGTTGGACGAACGGGGCGATCGCGCCGGGGGCGCGGATTGTCAGGACGCCATTGGCCAGCTTTTCCGGGGCCGTCGCCCTGGCGATCTGCTCGCCGACGATCTCCCGCCAACGGCGCTGAAGCTCGCCGACCCCCACACCTGCCTTGGCGAGGAGCGGGCGTACCAGTGCGCCGGCATGGTAGCCCGCGCTTGGGGCCGGCTTGATCGGGGCCCGGCCGCGGCGGCGCTCAAGTAGCGCAGCGGCGCGGGCCTCGATCTCGGGATCGAGGTCGGTCGGGACGGAGACGGCGCGGCGGGCGCGGGCAGGGATCGCCATGTCCCTACTCGAATCCTGTCCGCGTTAAGAGAAGGTAAACGTGAGTAAACAGACGGACGTCCCGGCGCTCCGGACAGCGCTTCTCGCCTGGTACGATCGGTCTCGCCGACGCCTGCCCTGGCGCGCCCTGCCGGGCGAACGGGCTGATCCGTACCGGGTCTGGCTCTCAGAAATCATGCTGCAGCAAACCACGGTCGCCGCCGCGGGCCCCTATTTCGAGCGGTTCACCGCCCGCTGGCCGGACGCTGCGGCGCTGGCTGCGGCCCCAAGGGAGGAGGTGCTTGCGGCCTGGGCGGGGCTTGGCTACTACGCCCGCGCTCGAAACCTCCATGCCGCGGCCCAGACGCTGGCGCTGCACGGGCCGCCGGCGGACGAGACCGGGTGGCGCGCGCTCCCGGGCGTGGGCGCCTACACCGCCGCGGCCATCGCCGCGATCGCCCTCGATCAGCCGGCGACTGTGGTCGACGGCAATGTCGAGCGGGTCATGGCGCGCTTCTTCGCGGTGGCGGCGCCGCTGCCCGGCGCCAAGCGCGAACTCCACGCGCTGGCCGCGCGCTTCCTCAGTGCTGAGCGGCCCGGCGATTTCGCGCAGGCGATGATGGACCTCGGCGCCACGGTGTGCACGCCGAAATCCCCCGCGTGCGCAATCTGTCCGTGGACGGCGGCGTGCGCCGCCCGCGCCAACGGCGATCCCGACGCCTATCCGCGGCGCGCCGCGAAAGCTGCAAAACCCGAACGCCACGGCGTCGCGTTTCGGTTGGAGCGCGGCGACGCGATTTTCCTGGTGCGGCGCCCGGAGAAGGGATTGCTTGGCGGCATGGCGGCGTTGCCGTCGACGCCGTGGGAACCCGACCGCTGGACGCGCGCAGCGGCGCTCGCGCATGCGCCCGCAGCCGCCCCATGGAGGGAGATCGGCGCCGTGCGCCACGTGTTCACGCACTTCGCGCTGACGCTTGAGGTTTGGGCGGGGCAGGGCGCCGCGCCGTCGATCGCCGGCGAATGGAGCACGGACGCCTCGGCGCTGCCGAGCGTGTTTCGCAAAGCCGCAGCGCTGGATTGAGAGCCTTACGCCGGGGCCGCGGCGCCCATGCGCTTGCGGATTTCGCGGCGGAAGAGATCGATCGGCACGCCGTCGCGCTCCAGCGTCCAGAACGTCCACCCGTTGCACGCCGGCGCGCCCGCGGCGAGCGCGCCTATGCGGTGGATCGAGCCGGTCACATCGCGCAGCGCCAGCGAACCGTCCGCGCGGACGCGCGCGCGCGCCCGCCCGTCCGGCGAGACCAGATAGTCCCCGGCGCTGACGAACCCGTGCTCGATCAGCAGCCCGAACGGCACGCGCGGCTCTTCCTTCTTGGATTTGGTGACGACGAGATTTTCCGGCGCGGCGGCGTCGACCGCGGCGATGCGCTTGCGCGCCGCCTGCGCATAGACCTTGTCGCGCTCCAGCCCGACATACCGGCGCCCCAGTCTCTTCGCGACGGCGCCGGTCGTTCCAGAGCCGAAGAAGGGATCGAGCACGGTCTCGCCCGGCCGGGTCGAGCCGAGGATGATGCGGTGGAGCAGCGCTTCCGGCTTCTGCGTCGGATGCAGCTTCGCGCCGGCGGAATCCTTCAGCCGCTCTTGACCCGTGCAGAGGGGGATCGTCCAGTCCGAGCGCATCTGCAGCTCGTCATTGAGCATCTTCAACGCGTCGTAGTGGAAGGTGTATTTCGAGGATTTGGATTTCGCCGCCCAGATCAGCGTCTCGTGGGCGTTGGTGAAGCGCGTGCCCTTGAAGTTCGGCATCGGATTGGTCTTGCGCCAGACGATGTCGTTGAGAATCCAGAAGCCGAGATCCTGCAGGATCGTCCCGACGCGGAAGATGTTGTGATAGGCGCCGATCACCCAGAGCGCCCCGTCGTCCTTCAGCACCCGGCGCGCTTCGCTCATCCAGGCGCGGGTGAAATGATCGTAGGCGGCGAAATCCTCAAACTTGTCCCAGTCGTCGTTGACGCCGTCGACGATTGAATTGTCGGGCCGCGCCAGTCCGCGAGTCCCGAGTTGAAGATTGTAGGGCGGGTCCGCGAACACCAGATCGACCGAGCCCGCCGGCATCGCGCGCATCAGCGACACGCAATCCCCCACAGCGATGGAATCGGGCGCGGGCGCGCGCGGCGGGGCGAGCTTGACGGGCTTCTTCGCCGTCTTGGCGCGCGCAGACATGCGGTGCGGGGCTGGTTTTTCAGACTTCGTGCGCGCCATGAACCCCACCGGCCGTAAAGCCGATCATCAAGCGCATCGGTTAAGCGGGAATCAAGAGGCTGCGGCGTTCCGACTCAGGCCGATGCTGAGGCTTGCGCGCGCCTCATAGGCGGCGCGCACCGGCTTGAAGCTCATCCGGTGGATCGCGCACGGGCCGAGTTCGGCGAGGGCGGCCTGATGCTCCGGCGTGCCGTAGCCCTTGTGCCGGGCGAAGCCGTAGCCCGGGTGCGCCGCGCACAGCCCCGCCATGATCCGGTCTCGCTCGACCTTCGCGACGATGCTGGCCGCTGAGATGCACGCGACGTGCGCATCGCCGTCGACAATGCACTCGACGGCGCAGGGCAGATCGGGCGGGGCGGCTGCGCCGTCAATCAGCGCAGCGACCGGCGCCCGCGGCAGCGCGGCGAGCGCGCGCCGCATGGCGAGCCACGTGGCCTGCAGGATGTTGATGTCGTCGATCTCGGACGGGCTTGCCGCGCCCACGCCCACCGCGGCGCAGGCGCGGATCTGAGCGGCAAAGTCCTCGCGCTCCTCCGCGCTGAGCTGTTTGGAATCCGCGAGACCCTTGGGCCGGCCCTTCGCGGGCAGGATCACGGCCGCTGCGACAACGGGCCCGGCCCAGGGCCCGCGTCCGGCTTCGTCGATCCCGCAAACCGCCATGGCGGACGTGTGCGCGGATTCCGCGCCGGCGGCAACGCGCAATCAGAGCCGGTTGTAGTCGGCGACGCCGAAGGTGTCGCACCGGCGCGCGTCGCCGCTTTCGAAGCCGACGCGGAACCAGCGCATGCGCTGTTCGCTCGTGCCGTGCGTGAAGGAATTGGCGTCGGTGTAGCCGCGCGATTGGCGCTGCAGCGTGTCGTCGCCGATGGCGTGCGCAGCGTTCAGCGCTTCCTGCAGATCGGCGTTGTCGACTTCGAGCGCCCGGCCCGCCGCGCGGCCCCAGACGCCGGCCAGACAATCGGCCTGCAATTCGAGACGCACGGACATTTGGTTGGCTGTACGGCCCCCGCGCGCCTGATCGACGAGTCGCGTCGCGCCGATGAGGTTCTGCACGTGGTGGCCGACTTCGTGCGCAATCACGTAGGCCTGCGCGAAATCGCCGGGCGCGTTCAGCCGCTGGCGCATCACGTCATAGAAGCTCGGATTGATGTAGAGCTGTGAATCTGCGGGGCAGTAGAACGGCCCGACGTCGGTGCCGGCTGTCCCGCACGCGGTGGCGACGCTCGGGCCGAAGAACACGACGAGACGCGGCTGCGCATACTGGCCAGCGCGTCCCCCGCTCGGCGCCGGAAGCGCGCCTTGCTGGAACCGCGGGCCCCAAACGTCCTCCGTAGAACCGAGAACCGCCTCGAAGAACTGGCAATGCTCCTCCTGGCCGGCGGGACAGGTCTGCGACGCCTCGGCTGGACCGGCCGAACCGCCGCCGCCGCTGCTCGCGCCGAAGATCTGGCCGTAGACCTGATCCTTCAGCGAAGCCGGCGCCAGGAAATGGAACGCGAGCGCGGCGATCCCGATGATCAGGATCATCGGCAGGCTGAGGCGGGGAATGCGCAGCGGGATGCCGCCGCCGCCCCGTCCGCCGCCGCCGGCGCCGCCGGTGCGATATTCGACATTGGTTGAGCGCCGCTGATTGTCGAGCCGCATCGGGTGTCTCCTGTCCGTCCCGATGCCTAGACCCGGGCGAGCCCGGGCGCAACGCGCTCACGCCGCGCCGAGCGGGGCGCTGCGGCGACGCTCGATGCTCAGGAAAATCATCAGCGCCCCCGCGCAGATGACCGCCGCGAGCGCGAACGCGGCGCCGGGGAAGGGACGTGCGATCGTCTCCGCGGTTGCCGCCGAGAGCGCTTGCGTGAGCACCAAAGGCCCGATGATGGCGCCCAGCGCGTTAAGGCTCGCCATCGCCCCCTGCAGCGCCCCCTGCTGATCCGCCGGCACGCGCGTCGTCACCAGCGCGTTGAGCGAGGGACCAGTCAGCGCATGCAGGCTGGCCAGCGCGCTGACTACGAACACCATCCACCCATGGTCGATGAAGACGTAGGCGATCATGCCCATGATGGCGAAGCTCATGCCGATAATGACGGCGCCGCGTTCGCCCACCCGGCCGACGACGCGCCCGACGAGCAGCGTCTGCACCAGCGCCATGAAGAGGCCGCTCACCGCGAGCGCCGCCCCGATCAGCAGCGGGCTCCAGTCGAACTTGAGCGAGGCGTAGAACGTCCAGGTCGCGGGATAGACCTGGAAGCCGAGGATGTAGAGGAAGGCCACGAACACGAGCGGCAGCACATTCCCGAACCGGCGCAGCGCCATGAGCGCGGAGAGGGGATTGGCGCGCCGCCAGTCGAACGGCCGCCGCAGCTCCGGCGCGAGCGATTCCGGCAGCGCGAACCAGCCGAACGCGAAATTCGCCAGCGCCAGCACGCCCGCCGCGTAGAACGGCGCGCGCGGATCGAGTTGGCCGATAAGTCCGCCGAGCGCGGGCCCCAGGATGAAGCCGAGCCCGAACGCGGCGCCGACGTATCCGAAGCGCCGCGCCCGCTCTTTCGGCTCAGTGATGTCCGCGACATAGGCGTTGGCCGGCGCATAAATGGCGCCGGCGACGCCCGCGATTGCGCGCCCGACGAAGAGCCACGCGAGCGTGGGCGCCATCGCCATGAGGATATAGTTCACGCCGAACGCGGCCATCGAGCCAAGCAGGATCGGCCGGCGCCCGAAGCGGTCGGAGAGATTGCCGAGGATCGGCCCGCAGACGAATTGCAGCGCCGCGAACGTGAACAGCAACCACCCCGCCTGCGCCGTCGCCACGGACTTCGATACCCCGGAGAGCGCCATCAGATAGTCCGGCAGCACCGGCAACACGATCGCAAAGCCGATCGTGTCGATCAGCATCGCAAACAGCACGAACGCGAGCGCGCGGCGTGTCCTGCGCTGATCCATCGATCCCCCAGCGGAAATACTTGCTTCCAGCGTTAAATAAATCCGTCAGGACAGGAGGTCAAGCTGGTCGCCGCTGCGCGGCGGCGCCCGGAACTGCGAGACGTCGAGCGAAAGGCCCCGCTCGGTGTTGAGCCCGAGGCGCTTGCAGGCGCGCTGGAACCTGTCCGCGATCAGCCGCGCAAACGGGCCCTCGCCCCGCTGGCGCGTCCACCAGCGCGCGTCGTAATCCTTGCCGCCGCGCATGTCCTGCAGGATGTGCAGGATCCGCCGCGCGCGGTCCGGAGCATGCGCCTCGAACCAGTCCCGCGCGAGTTCCTTGATCTCCAACGGCAGCCGCAACAGCACATAGCCTGCGCCCCGCGCGCCGGCGCCGGCCGCGGCCTCCAGGATGCGTTCCAATTCGGGATCATTGAGCGTGGGGATGATCGGCGCCGTCATCACGGTCACCTGCACGCCGGCCGCGCTCAAGAGCCGGATCGTTTCAATGCGGCGATGGGGAGCAGCCGCGCGCGGCTCCATCTTGCGCGACAGCGATGCGTCAAGCGACGTCACGGAGACAGCGACCTTGGCGAGGTTCTTCGCCGCCATCGGCGCGATGATGTCGAGATCGCGCAGCACGAGCTGCGACTTGGTGACGATCGTGAACGGATGATGGAAGCGCGCGAGCGTTTCGAGCACGGCGCGGGTGACGCCGTAGGTGCGCTCGATCGGCTGATAGACGTCGGTCACCCCGCCGAGCGCGATCGGGGCGGGGCGATAGCCGGGCTTGCGCAGCTCTTGCTCCAGGAGCGCTGCCGCGTCGGTCTTGACGAACAGCCGCGTTTCGAAATCGAGCCCCGGCGAAAGCCCGGCGTAGGCGTGGTTGGGCCGCGCGTAGCAATAGAAGCAGCCATGCTCGCAGCCCCGATAGGTGTTGATCGAACGATCGAACGAAATGTCAGGACTGGTGTTGCGCGAGATGATGGTGCGCGCCTTTTCCTCCTGCACGATGGTCTTGGGCGGCGCCGCTTCCTCTTGCGGCCAGCCGTCGTCGAAGGCGGCGCGCGCCTCCTTTTCGTAGCGCCCCAATGCATTGGTGCGCGCCCCGCGCCCCTTGATCGGCCCGGCCGGCGGGTAATCCTCGCTCATCGGTTCGGATTAGACCGCAATCCCGAACAAATCAAGAACATTGGACGGAAGCAGCGCGGCTCGTGTATCGCAGCGCGAGCCGCCTGCGGCGTTCCCGGCGGCGAAGGACGAAGCATGGCCTCCAGCGTATCGATCATCCTTGAAGGCGTAGACGTGGAGGCGCATGTAGGCCTTCACCCCTGGGAGCGGTTTCCAGAGAAGCCGACGCGGCTGAAAATCGACCTCACGATCAGCTTCGCCTTCGACCGCTATTTTGGCGAACTCGGCGGCTTTGTGGATTATGACGGCGTGCGCCGCTTCCTGCTGTCGCTTCGCGATCAGCCGCATACGGACCATCTTGAGACGATCGCGCGCCAGGTGCTCGACCACGTCTTCAAGAACGCCGGCGCCGCGCGCGCCTCGCTCACCATCCTGAAGCCCGACATCTTCAACGAGGCCGACGCCGTCGGCGTCTCGTTCGACGTGACGCGCGAGGACTATCTCGCCTCATGAGCGCCGCCGCCAAAGACGCGATCGTGCTGGTGACGGGCGCCGGCGTGCGCGTGGGCGCAGCGATCGCGCGGCGGCTGGCGGAAGAAGGCTGGACGATCGCGGCCCATTTTCGCCGCTCGAAAGAAGACGCCGCGGCTTTGGCCAAGGAACTCGGGAATAGCGCGTTTGCGATCGGCGCCGACCTCGACGACCAGACATCCATCGACGCCATGGCCGCCGAGATCGGCCGCGCCGGGCGCCGCTGGGCCGGCATCGTCAACAGCGCCGCGTCGTTCGACTACGATTCCATCGACGATTTTTCATATGACAAGGCGCTGGCGGCGTTGCGCACCAATCTGGTCGCGCCGGTCTATCTCGCGCGCGCGCTGCGGAGCGCGGGCGGCGCCGGCGACAAATTCGTCGTCAACATCGCCGATCAGAAGATCGTCAATCCGAACCCGGACTTTCTCTCCTACACGCTGGCCAAGCTCGCGCTCGCGCACGCCACCGATACCCTGGCGATGGCGCTGGCGCCGGGAGTGCGCGTCAATTGCGTCGCGCCCGGCCTGATGCTGATCAGCGGCGAACAGACGCCGGAGAACTTCGCGCGCATGCATGCGCGCACCGCGCTCGGGCGCGGCGCGACGCCCGAGGATGTCGCCGGCGCGATCGCCTATCTCGCCGGCGCGACCGCCGTCACCGGCGCGATCACGCTGGTTGACGCTGGCCAGCATCTCGTGCGCGCGGCGCGTGACGTGATGTTCGAATAGGTTAGCCGGCCCAGACCGGCGGGCGGCGGTCGCGCCACGGCTGCGCCTCTTCCAGTTCGTACGCGAGCTCCAGAAGCGTGCGCTCATCGCCGCGCTTGGCGCTGAAATGCGCTCCGATCGGCAGGTCGTCCACGCTCCACGCCAGCGGCAGCGAAATCGCCGGCGCGCCGGAGGCGTTTTGCAGCGGCGTGTAGGCGACATACTCGCCGATGCGCTGGAACGCCTGCGGATTGGTCGGCGCGAACGCGCCGATGCGCGCCGGCGGCTTGGCGAGCACGGGAGTGAGCATCACGTCCATATCTGCGAACCAGGATTCATATAATGGCTCCACGCTGCGCAGAAACGCGATCGCGTCGCCGATCGCGCCTTCAGGCGCGGCATTGTAGGTTTGCTCCAGCGCGAGCGAGAGCGGCTCCACCAAGTCCTCGATGGCGCGGTCCGGAAACTGTTCGCGGATGGCGGCGTTGGTGAGCGCCGCGCCCGAGGCCCAATAGAGCGTGAATGCATTGGTGAATCCGGCGCCATCGAACTCTGGCGTGAACGCGCCGACGTCATGGCCGAGACCGCGACACAACTCGGCCGCGGCCTCGATCGCCGCACGCACCTGCGGATCGGGGTCGCGGCCGTAGAAATCGGCGATGGCGACGCCGATGCGCAGGCGCCGCGTGTTCGGTCCGCGCACCAGCCCGACCGGATCGTACTCGCGATTGCCGCCGGTGCGCTCGGTAAGCGCGAGCCACGCGGCGGTGTCGCGCACGGTGCGCGAGACGCAGCCGACGACGCTGATCTCCACCGGCGGCGGCTCTTCGCCGAGCGAGGCGGCGAGGTGGCGCCGGCGCGAGGGTTTCAGGCCGACCAGGCCGTTGCAGCTGGCCGGGATGCGGATCGAGCCGCCGCCGTCGCTGGCGTCGGCGATCGGCACGACGCCGGCCGCGACCGCCGCCCCCGAGCCGCCGGACGAGCCGCCGCACGAATAGGCCGGATTCCAAGGATTGCGCGTCGCGCCGGTAAGCAGCGGCTCGGTCGTCGCCGTGTAGCCGAATTCCGGCGTCGTCGATTTGCCGATCGGCACGAGGCCGCCGCCGAGGATGGCGTCCACGTAAGGAGGCTGACGGTCGGAGACGTTGTCGGCGTAGGCGCGCGAGCCGTACATCGTCTTCACGCCCGCGAGCGGCATCAGGTCCTTGATCAAGGTCGGCACGCCGCCGAGCGGCCCTTGCGGCGCTGCGACCGCACGCGCGCGCGCAAAATCGAACGCCGGCGTGGCGATGAAGTTAAGTTGCGGATTGACGCGCTCGGCGCGGGCGATCGCGGCGTCGATCGCCTCCTGAGGGGTGATCTCGCCGTTGCGGACACGCGCCGCGACGCCGACCGCGTCGTCGCCGCCGAGCGCGTCGTCCGTCCGCGCGGCCGGTGCGCTGGCGCACGACGCGGCGGAAAGTGCGGCTGTTGCTGCGAGCACGCCGCGCCGGGTCATAATGGAGTGCATTGGACGTCCCCCTCCCGCCAATCGTTGCGGCGATGTTGCGACGGCCGCGCCTCGCGCGCAACATCTCCGATGATGGCGACGATGCGGCTGGACCTGCTTCTCGTGCAACGCGGCCTCGCGGAAACGCGGGCGAAGGCCCAGGCCGCGATCGCCGCCGGCGGCGTGACCGTGAACGGCGTCGTGGCGACGCGCGCGAGCGCCCCTGTGGCGTCCGATGCAGCGGTGACGCTCGCTGCGCCCCATCCATGGGCATCGCGCGCAGGCGTGAAGCTCGCTCATGCGCTTGATGCGTTCAGCGTCGATCCGGCCGGGCGCGTGTGCCTGGATGTCGGCGCCTCCGCCGGCGGCTTCACCGACGTGCTGCTTGCGCGCGGCGCGGCCCGTGTCGTCGCCGTCGATGTCGGGCGCGCGCAATTGCATCCACGCCTGCGCGCCGACCCGCGCGTTTCCGCGCTTGAAGCGACGGATGCGCGGGCGCTGACGCAGGAACGTCTCGGCGCCGCGCCGGACGTGATCGTCGCCGACGTCAGCTTCATCGGCCTCTTGAAAGCAATCGCGCGGCCGCTCGCGCCTGCAGCCGAGAAGGCCGCGCTCGTCGCGTTGATCAAGCCGCAATTCGAAGCCGGGCCGAATGCGGGCAAGGCCGGCGTGCTAAACGATGCAGATGCCCGCGCGGTGGCGCACGCAACGGCCGAGGCGCTTGATGGCCTGGAAGGCTTTCGCGTGCGCGGCTTCATCGAAAGCCCAATCCGCGGCCGCGACGGCAATCGCGAGTTTCTCGTCCACGCGGCGCGCTGAGCGCCATACGTCCAAAACAAAACCGCCCCGGTCATGGACCGGGGCGGGCGCAAGGGTGCGGCGATAAAATTCTACTCGGCGGGACGCCACACGCCGTCGCGGCCGATGCACATCCACACGCGCTCGTCATGCTGGCGCCGCCCGCGACGGTCGTAATAGCTCATCGTGCCCCAGCGGCAGCGATCGTTCTGCGCGTACTGGCGCGGGGCTTCGTAGTACTCGTCCTCGCCGTAGTACGGCTCTTCGTACGGCGCCTCGCCATAGGCGTACGCATCGTCATCGCCGTAATAGGCGCTGTTGTAGTCGTCGCAAGTGTTGCGGCCGCGCGCGATCGCGCCGCCGGCGACGCCGCCGACCACCGCGCCGATCACCGATCCGTCGGACTGGTCGTGCGCAACATTGTTTCCAACCGCGCCGCCGATCACCGCGCCGAGGACGGCGCCGATGGCGGTGCGCTGGTTGCGCTCACGCTCGCAGGAATCGCGCGCCGAATTGTAGCGATAGCCGTCGTCGTAATACCGATCCTGGGCCGCCGCCGGCTGGGCCATCGCCAGGAACGCCGTTGCGCCCGCAAGGGCGAGCACTACCTGAGCACGCATCGTATGACTCCCAATCCCTCGGAACTGTCCCGCGGTCCAGGCATCAGCTAAGCAGGGGCAAGCTGAACGCAGCATGAAGCGCATGAACCGCCTTTCCCGGGCGCGGCCAGCAGGTCGCGCCGAGCGCGCCGCCCCGGTCGGCGCGGAGGCCGTGCTGGCGTTCGGCGAGATCGGGGCGCGAGGGGACGCCGCCGCCCGTCACAATGATCGCCCGGTCTACGCCCCGTTCCTGCTGCCGGGCGAGGAGGCGCGGGTGCGTGTGCTCGGCGAACGCGCCGAACTGATGGAAATTCTTCAGGAAAGCGCCGAACGCCAGGGCCCGGTCTGCCCCCATTTCGGCCGCTGCGGCGGTTGCCAGCTGCAGCATTGGCGCGAGGGCCCGTACTTGGGCTGGAAGCGGGAGCTGGTGGTCAAGGCGATGGCGCGCCGCGGGGTTGAAGCCGAGGTGCTGGACGTTGTCCCGGCCTGGGGCGTGGGCCGCCGGCGCGCCGCGTTCCATGCCGAGCGCGCCCGGCGCGGCGTCGCGCTTGGATTCGTGGAGCGCGGCGGCGCGCGGATCACCCCGATCGAAGCCTGCCCGGTGTTGACGCGCAACCTGCAGACGGCGCTGCCGGCGGTGCGCAAGGTGGCCGAATTGTTCGCCCCGCCTCGGGGCGAGGCCTCGCTTACCTGCCTCGACACGGACGCCGGCGTCGACGTGAACGTGAAGGGCGCGGGCCGGGCCCTCGCGCTCGATCGCGCCCGGCTTGAGGCGGCGGTGGATATCGCCGACGTTGGCGATCTGGCGCGACTTTCCATCGACGGCGACCAGATCATCCAGCGCCGCCAGCCGATGCTGACGATGGGCGATGCGCGCGTCACGCCGCCGCCGGGCGCGTTCGTGCAGGCGACCCGCGCCGGCGAAGACGCGCTGGCGGAGCGCGTGGTCGCAGCCCTCGGGGGCGCGGGACGCGTGGCCGACCTGTTCTCGGGCTGCGGGACCTTCGCGCTGCGGATCGCGGCGTTCGCGCCGGTGCATGCGCTCGAAGGCGACGCGGCGATGCTGGAGGCGCTGAAGCACGCCGCCGACGGCGCCGGCGGCGCGCTGCGCGATGTCACGACGCAACGGCGCGATCTCCTGCGCACGCCCTTTTCCGCGCTCGAACTCAAGCATTATGACGCGGTCGTGCTCGATCCGCCGCGGGCGGGCGCGCGGCTGCAGACCCAGCAGATCGCGGCGTCGAAGGTGTCGCGCGTCGCGTCCGTCTCCTGCGACCCAGCGACTTTCGCGCGGGATGCGCGCATTCTCATCGACGCGGGATTCGCGCTCGGGCCGGTGACGCCGATCGACCAGTTCCGGTACACCGCGCATGTGGAGGTCGTGGGCGTGTTCACGCGATGACGGGCAGGACGAAGGTCGCGCCGTTCTGGAAGACGAAGGCGCTCAACGAGATGACCGAGGCGGAGTGGGAATCGCTCTGTGACGGCTGCGGGCGCTGCTGCGTGATCGGGCTCGAAGACGAGGACACGGGCGCGCAATATATGACCGACCTTTCGTGCGCGCTGTTTGATTCCGGCGCGTGCGGATGCGGCGACTACGCCAACCGGTTCCAGAAGGTCGACGATTGCACCAAGCTGACGCCCGAGAACGTGCCGGATCTTTATTGGCTGCCGCCAACGTGCGCCTATCGGCTCGTCGCTCAGGGGCGCGATCTTTATTGGTGGCATCCGCTGAAAAGCGGCGATCCCGAAACGGTGCACGCCTCCGGCGCCTCGGTGCGCGGCAAGGTGAAGCCCGAGCGCGGACAGAAAGTGCGCTCGCTGATGCGCCACATCGTGGATTATCCCGAACCCGCAAAGCGCGCGCCGCGAAAGGCGCGGTAGCGCGCTACTCGCGCCCAGTCTGGCCGGGCAGAAACCGTTCGTCCGGCGCAGCCGCGCCCGGCGCGTCGCGCTCCGCCAGCACGCCGGCGGCGGCGACGCCGCTTTCCCAATAGATGCAGGTTTCGCGCGCGACGCTGGAGAGAAAGCACAGCATCGGCGCGTTGCGGTCGCGGATATCTTCGTAGGTTTCGCGGCTGAACGGCGTGACGATGCCTTCGTGCCACGCGGGCGCAGCGCCTGTCGTTGCGCTCGCCGCGGCCGCCCAGCGATCGAGGAACGCCTGCATCTCCTGGCGCGAGAGCGGCGTCTCCACACGTGGCGCAAACGAATCGCCGAACGTCGGATGCATCGGCGCCGCCCACGCATAGATCGGCACGCCTTCATGCGAGCGCACGGCGAGCACAGCGACGGCCGCCCCGCAATCCGCGCCGATCGCGCGGGCTTCAACGGCGTCGTTCGCGTCGGGCGCGGAGAACACGACCGCGCTCGACGCTTCCGCGTCGCACCGTGTGGTCTCGCCGCTGCGGCCGCAGCCCGCGAGCGCGGCTGCAACCAGGATCAAGAGAAACATCCGCCCCGTCATGGGCGCGAGCTAAACCACGCGTGCCGCGATGGCAAATGCTCAGCCCGCAGGCTCCAGGATTTCGGCGTTGGCCTCCTCGAACGGATCGGGCGGCGGCGGGGCGAAGAATTCCGGCTGTTTCTTCAGTACGGCCACGCATTCCTCGTAGCCGGCGACGACCGCTTCATCGAACTTCTTCCAGTCGCGCAGGTCGACATTGGGCATGTCCGGCGCCACCAGCATGTCGACGCCCTGGCGGCCTTCCCATGGATCGACCATCAGCGTCGCGGCGCGCATCAGCAGCGACGCGATCGGCGGCGGCGATTGGAGTCCATGCGCGGCGATCCAGCCGAAGAAGCCCGGCGGGTTCATGAAGTCTTCCGGATCGATGCCCTGGCGCTGAGCGACGTCGACGCCGATGATCTGTCCGCGATGCATGTCCTTCAGGATGTCGACGGGGAAGTTCTTCATCACCGCGCCGTCGACAAGCAGGCCGTTCTTGCCGTCGACCACCGGCGGAAGAATGCCGGGCAGCGCGATCGACGCGCGCAGCGCCTGGCGCAACAGCCCGGTGCGGTGCACGCGCGTGGCGCCCGCCGCAAGATTGGTGGAGACGCAGAAGAACGGGACCTGCAGATCCTCGATCAGCGTCTCGCCGAAATGCTCCCGTAGCCGATCCTCGACGCGCTTGCCGCGCACGAGCGACACCACCGGCATCACGTAATCGCCAAGCGGATTGGATTCCACGAACCCCTTGCGGATGCGGACCTCGATCTCCTCGTCGTCCCATCCCATGGCGACGCACGCCGCGATGATGCCGCCCATCGAGGTGCCGCCGACGACGTCGAACGGCACGCCCGCTTCGCGCAGCGCCCGCACCACGCCGATATGCGCATACGCGCGCGCCCCGCCCCCCGAGAGCACCAGCCCGATCGACCGCCCCGCCACGACGCGCGCGAGGCGCGCGGCGTCGGGATCATCGAGGCCGCGCCAATGGAAGAGCCGCGCCGCATCGCACGCCGCGCGCCATTCCTCGGTGGTCGCCGCCTGGCGATCCATGCCGTGATGCAGCAGGATGACGTCGACGAAACGGAATTGCCGCGCCGGCGAGGGATCCTCTTCCGGGAGGAGCGGCGTGGACGGCCGCGCATCGGCGCGCGCCAGCACCCAAATGCGGTCCGCCTGGCGGATGCAGGCGCGAAACCAGCTCGTGTCCGCGATCGGCGATATCAGGAAGACGGCGTCGTGCTTGTGCTCCAGCGCGTCGAACCACACCGATTGCATCTCCGCGCCTTCGTCGCCGACGATGGCGGCGGTCTTGCCGAGGCGGGCGAGCGCGGCCTGCAGCGTCCGTGCGCGCAGGCGCAGATCGATGGTCGGCGAGGTGCCGATCAAGGCGTAGACCTTCGGCTCGGCGCGGGGCCGCACGCGTTGCGGTTCGCGCGCGCGCGACAGCATCAGCCGCGCCATCCGCTCCATCAGCGTGGGCTCGGCGCGGATCAGGATCTCGAAACCCTTGCGCGAGAGCCGCACGATCTCGCTGTCGCGCATCGCGAAGACGGAGCCTGCATGCGGCGCCCGCGCGATCAGACCCATTTCGCCGACCGGCTCACCGCTGCGGATATAGCCGAGCAGGATTTGCTCGTTGTTGGGGCCGATCCGGAACGCGGCCAGCGCGCCCGACATCACGAAATAGACGCATTCCGCCGCCTCGCCCTGGCGAAAGAGGGGCCAGCCCGCGGGGACCGAAAACCACGTCGCCTCCGCCTCGGCCTCCGTCAACGCCGCCGGTGCGACGTTGGCGAGGAACGGGATCTCGGCGAGCGCGGGCTGCATTGGGGGCCTGGAAGCACGGGGCTTCCCCGTACTCCTAAAGATCGAGGCGCGCTTCATGCGCGTTAAGCGCTAAAATTAGGCTGCACATCTTAAGAGGCAATGAGGGGTCTCAGCGAAGCCCCCCTGGGCGCCCTTTGACGCCGGCGCCGGCGCACGCAAGAAGGGCCTCATGAGCGTCCTTGCATCGACGGTGGATCCGTCGTCCCCGGTTTTTCAGAAGAACGCCGCCGCCATGGTGGCCCTCGTGGCGGACCTGCGCGCCCGCACCGCGGAGGCGGCGCTGGGCGGCGCCGAGGAGAGCCGCAAGCGCCACACCGGGCGCGGCAAGCTCCTGCCGCGGGCGCGGGTGGAGCGGCTGCTCGATCCCGGCGCCCCGTTCCTGGAGATTGGCGCGCTTGCCGCCAACGGCATGTACGAGGGCGACGTCCACGCCGCCTCGCTGATCTGCGGGATCGGGCGCGTGGAGGGACGCACGGTGATGATCGTGTGCAACGACGCCACCGTGAAAGGCGGCACGTATTATCCGATCACCGTGAAGAAGCATCTGCGCGCGCAGGAGATCGCGCGCGAGAACCGGCTGCCATGCATCTACCTGGTCGATTCCGGCGGCGCGAACCTGCCCTACCAGGCCGACGTCTTCCCGGACCGCGAGCATTTCGGACGCATCTTCTACAATCAGGCGCAGATGTCGGCGGCGGGGATCGCGCAAATCGCGGTGGTCATGGGTTCGTGCACCGCCGGCGGCGCCTACGTGCCCGCGATGAGCGACGAGACGATCATCGTGCGCAAGCAGGGCACGATCTTCCTCGGCGGCCCGCCGCTGGTGAAGGCCGCGACCGGCGAAGTGATCAGCGCCGAGGATCTCGGCGGCGCCGACGTGCACGCACGCAGATCCGGCGTCGCCGATCATTATGCGATGGACGATGAGCACGCGCTCTATCTCGCGCGGCGAATCGTGTCGCATCTCGGACCGCCGGCTTCCGGCCGGCAAGAAACGAGCGCCCCGCGCGATCCGCTGTACGATCCGGAGGAAATCTACGGCGTCGTGCCGTCGGATGTGCGCACGCCCTACGATGTGCGCGATGTGATCGCGCGCATCGTCGACGGCTCAGAGCTCGACGAGTTCAAGAAGCTCTACGGCGAGACGCTGGTGACCGGCTTCGCGCGCATCCACGGCATGCCGGTGGGAATCCTGGCGAACAACGGCGTGCTGTTCTCCGAGAGCGCGCTCAAGGGCGCCCACTTCATCGAACTCTGCGCCCAGCGCATGATCCCGCTCGTCTTCCTGCAGAACATCACTGGCTTCATGGTCGGCAGCGCTTACGAGGCCGGCGGCATCGCCAAGGACGGCGCCAAGATGGTGACGGCCGTCTCCTGCGCGCGCGTGCCGAAGATCACGATGGTGATCGGCGGCTCCTACGGCGCGGGCAATTACGGCATGTGCGGGCGCGCATACGGCCCGCGCTTCCTGTGGATGTGGCCGAACGCGCGCATCTCGGTGATGGGCGGCGAACAGACCGCGAGCGTGCTGGCGACTGTCCGGCGCGACAACATCGAAGCCAAGGGCGGCGCATGGAGCGCGGCCGAGGAGGAGACGTTCAAGGCGCCGATCCGGGACAAGTACGAAACTGAGGGATCGCCCTATTTCTCGACTGCGCGGCTATGGGACGACGGGATCATCGATCCCAAGGATGCCCGCCGCGTGCTCGCGCTCTCCCTCGGCGCCGCGCTCAACGCCCCCATGGAAGAGACCCGCTTCGGCGTGTTCAGGATGTGAATCCCGGTCGCCCGCTCGGCGCAGCGCGATTGTCCTTGGCGCGCTTCCGCTTATAAACAGGGGCGGAGCGGACGCGCGCGGGGGTCCATAGGAAGCGGGCATGAATTCGGACGAAGTGCAGACTGACCAGTTCGTCATGTTGCAGGCGCGTGCCTGGATTGACGCAACAAAGGTCAGCGGTGAGCGCCTGCTCTCCTGGACGCAGACGCGCCAGGACGCCGACTCCCGCTTTCGGCGCACGTGGGAAGGCGAAATGTTCGTGTTTGCGGCGCTGAAGCTCGCGCGCTGGGCGTTTCTCGCCAAGGTGCGCAATATCGCCCCGCCGGCCGCGTTCCGGTCCATTCTGGCCGTCGAGCCGCTGATCAAGGAAGTGGCCGACATGTTTGCGCACGCTGACGACCACGTCGTCGGCCTCGCCGGGCGCCGCCAGGCCGCCGCAGCGGGCGGTCGCGCCGCCGCGCAGCCCGCGGCTGCCCCCGCCCCGCCGCCGACGGAGGCGACGACGAGCGTGGTGATTGACGGGGAATTGTTCGTCGCCGGGCGCCTCAGCGTGAAGCGCGTGCTGGAAGCCGTGCGCGAAGCCCACGCCGAATTCGAACACATCGCCGCGCAAAGCGACACGTTCCGCTGGCTCATTCGATAGCTGGCGCGACGGCGCCGGGATGAAGGCCTCATCGCAGAGGCGCTGCTTGGCCAGCCGTCTGGCGACTGGGGACCGCCGCCTTCCAGCCGGCATGCGGGCTGGAAGCCCGCGCTCCCGCCCTTGGGATATGAGCCGTGCTGCGCCGGCCACGCCACTGGCGCGCCTCGACGATGGGGCGCCCTCGCGACGCCGGCGCGCCCAAATCAGAGGCTATTCGCAGTCACCGCGCCGCGGCGCCCGAGATAGGCCTGATTGAACATCTGCCGCGCGGCGTTGGCGCCGACGCGGTCGCCTTGGCGGCGGCGCGCTTCGGAGAGGCCCCAATAGGCGTACGCGTCGTTGGGGCTCTCGATCAGCGTAGCGAGGAATTCCATCTCGGCGCGTTCCGGCTGGCCGTTGAGCATGTAGGCCGCGCCCAGCGTCCGGCGCACCGGATAATAGATGTAGGGCGGCTCCATGTAGGGCAGGGCCTGCTGGATCGCGATCGCCTGTTCGAGCTGCGCGATGGCGTCGCCGTACCGGCGTTCCGCCATGTTCGCCTTGGCGAGCAGGATGAGGCGATAGCCGTCGACGATCTCGCGCGCCGGCACGCGGTTGTCGATCAGTTGCGAGAAATCGCCGGTGTCGAGCAGCGTCTGGATCGCGGCCGCCTCGGCGCGCGCCTCGATGACGCGCCCGGCGCGGATCTGCGCCATGCCGCGCGCATACCGCCACGCGCCGGTCACGAGCGGCACGGCGTCGCCCGGCGAGGGCGCAGCGAGCACCGCCGCCGGTTGCGCATAAACAGCGCGCGCAAACCAGGGCGCAGCCTTCACCGCCTGCGCAATCGGCACCGCCGCCGCCATCTCGATCGGCAGCGCAGCATCGAGGCGGTCTGCATAAGAGAGTGCGGTGCGTCCATCCCCGCCCATCGCCGCGCTGGTCAGCACGAAGTGCAGATTGTGCGGGTAATACCCGTATTGATACATCGGGCTCGCGTTCGCGGCGCGGATATAGGCTTCGTCCGCGGCCGACGCCGCGATGTTGGCGCGCATGGAATCGCGGAAGCGGCCGATGCGGTAATAGATGTGCGCGGGCATGTGCACGAGGTGGCCGGCTGACGGCGCCGCCGGCGCCAGCCGATCGGCGGCCTCCGCCGCGCGCCACGGATCGGTCGAGGCTTCCGCGAGGTGGATGTAGAGGTGATTGGCGCCGGCGTTCGTCGGGCTGCGCGCCAGCACGGTTTCAACGAAGGCGATTGCGTCGCCCATCCGGCCTTTCGGCGCGCGCCCGCCGTTCTGCCAATAATCCCACGGCTGGGTGTCCATCGCGGCTTCAGCGGCGAAGATGAGCGCGATGTCGCTGTCGGGATAGCGCGTGGCGACCGCATGCATGGCGTCCGCGAAGGCCGCGTCGAGGCCCGCGCGATCGGCCGGCGCGGTGCGCAAATAACGGACCTGGATCGCTTCGATCAGCGCCTGCTCCAGGGCAGAGGCGGCGTCGGCGCGCTGCTCTGCGGCGCGCGCCGCCTCATACGCGGCGGCGTTGTCGTCCGGATTCATCGGCGCGTTGATGTTGGGCCCGAGCGCGAACGCTTCGCCCCAGAAGCACATCGCGCATTGCGGATCGAGGCGCTGGGCCTCCTTGAACGCGCGGATCGCTTCGGCGTGGTTGAAATTGTGCAGCATCCGCAGGCCTTGATCGAAGAAGGCCTGCGCGCGGGGCGCCGCGGTCGTGATCTGCAGATGCGCGTCGCCAAGGCCGTTCATCAGCGGCGGAGGGGCGCTCATGTCGCCCGGCAGCGTCTGGGCGTAGGCGGCCGCGCCGATCAGCAGCTCGCCCAGCGCCGCGCGCCGCGCGAGCCCTTCTTCCGGGCCGCAGCGGACGCCTTGGACCATCGCTTCCAGCCCCGAGGCTTGGGGCGAGGCTGGCGGACGCACCGAAACGCCAACGAGAGCGGCCGCAAATGCGCCCGCGAAAATCGCATGCTTCATGTCCAGTCCCCTGCGAAAAGCGCGGCGCGCCGGGGGCGTGCGCGCAGGGCGGGCGCCTCTTGGCTCAGGGAGGCGCTCAAGAACCCCGTCCTTATCGCAGACCTGCGACGTTTTGAACCCACGGCGCGCGCGAGGCGAACCGGCCGGCTGGCCCGGCGCCTCCCCTTGGTCGGCGGGGGTTGCTAGGAAGAGCGCCTCGTCCGCCCTCTGGAGCGCCAATGACCGTCCATATCGCCCATGCCCCAGCCGATGCAGCCGCCGCGGAAGCGCTGCAGACCTATCTCGAACGGCGCGGGCAGTTCGTGGACCGCGAGACGGGCGAACGGGGGTTCCGCCCGCTGATGGGCGCAGACGCGGTGGTGCTGTTGTGGTCGAAGGACACGACGTTCACACCGCACCGCCTCCAGATGGAGAAGCGCGCGCTCGACGCCTGGGCCGACGGGCGCTTGGTCCTGGTCAAGCTCGACCATCATTTCGCGCCGGTGGGCATGCGCGATCTGCCGTTTGTGGACGCGAGCTTCGAGGCGCAGCGCGATCTTGTTGCGTGGCCCGAGATCGTGAAGCGGGTGCAGGCGGCGACGCGGCCCCCGCCGCCGATGAGCGGCGAGGCGCCTGACGCAATGCGCGCCCCGGCGCCGGGCGCGCCGCAACCGCCGCCGCAGATGGCGCGCAAGGGCGGCGGCGGCCGCGCCTTCTTCTGGATCGTCGCCGTGCTTGCGATCCTCGCGGGCGCCGGCGCTGTCGCAGTGATGGCGTCGGTGTGGCTGGTGAACCGGATCGGCGCCACGCCCGGCACGCTCGAGGATCTGCGCGCCGGCGTCGACGCGTTCGCCGTCCAGTACGGCCTGCCGGATGGGGTCGGCTTCTACGCCGCGGCCGGGCTTGTCGCGATGGCGCTCTGTTTCATCGCCTACGCGCTCTTCCGGCGCCCGCGCCGCGCCGTCGCCGCCAAGCCGCGCAAGCGTGATGCAGCGCCGCGCGAACGCGCCGCGGAAGAAGAGGGCGCGGTTGGCGGCGCAGCGCCCGCGTCCGTGTTCGTCTCCTATGCGCGCGCGGATTCCGCGATCGTCATCCCGGTGTGCGAAGCGGTGAAGGCGCAGGGCCCCTCGCTCTGGCTCGACAAGGACGGTATCGGCGCCGGCGAGAATTGGGCCGGCGAGATCGTGCGCGCCATCAAGGCGGTGCGCGGCGTGGCGGTGATGTGTTCGAAGGCGGCGTTCGAAAGCGATCACGTCAAGCGCGAGATCTATCTCGCGGACCGCTACAAGAAGCACCTCCTGCCGGTGTTCATCGAAGAGGCGACGCCGCCGGAGGACTTCGAATATTTCTTCGCCGGCGTGCAGCATCTGAAGCTGCACGAAACCCCGGAAGCCGAACGCGGGCCGGCGATGGCGAAAGCGCTGGCTGCTGTTTGAGGCAACCATCGCTCTCTCCCGCAGGGGAGAAGGAGGAGATCAATCATGACGCTCGCGCCCGAACCCGTTATTCTCGATGTCTCGCCTGCGGGCGTGGCGGTGGTGCTGCTCAACCGTCCTGCAAAAAAGAACGCGTTCGACGAATTGGTGATCGCCGGTCTCGCTGAGGCCTTCGAGACCTTGAAGGGCGCCGATCATGTCCGCATCGTCTTCCTCAAGGGCGCGGGCGACACCTTCAGCGCCGGCGCCGATCTCGACTGGATGAAGCGCCAGGGCGAGCATCTGCGCGCGGACAATGAGAAAGATGCGTTGGCGCTCGCCAAGATGCTGAAGGCGCTGCACGAGCTGCCGCAATTCACCGTGGCGCTGGTGGACGGCGCAGCGATGGGCGGGGGCGCGGGGCTCGTCGCGGCCGCCGACTATGCTGTAGCCACGGCGCGGACCAAGTTCCGATTCTCCGAGGTCCGCTTGGGGCTGACGCCGGCGACGATCAGCCCCTACGTCATCGAGGCGATCGGCGCGCGCAACGCCCGCGCGCTCTTCGCATCGGCCTTGCCGTTCAACGCCGCCGAGGCGCATCGATACGGCCTCGTCCACGAGGTGGTGGAGGATGAGAAGGGGCTGGAATCCGCCATGAGCCGGCTTGCGGGCCTGGCGATGGAGAATGCTCCCGGCGCGGTGGCGGACGCCAAAGCCCTGGTGCGCCACGTCGTCGACGACGTCACCCGCATCCGCAACGCCGTGCCGGTCGTGCAGGTGGCGCCGGGACACGTGATCGACAGCGAGCTGATGCACGACACCGCACGCCGGATCGCGGATCGGCGCGCGTCCGACGAAGGGCGCGAAGGGCTTGCAGCGTTCCTGGAAAAGCGCTCGCCGAAGTGGAGCCAATGAGCGGCGATCTGGACGCGGCCGGCGCAGCGGCGACAGCCGCCCTGGTCGCACGCGAGATCGAGGGGCGCGCCGGCACGCGTCACGGCGACGGCAAATGCCTCAACTGCGGCGCTGCCCTCAGCGGCAAATATTGTTCCGAGTGCGGACAGCCCGCCCATGTGCACCGGACGCTCGGGCACGTGTTCGAAGAATTCTTGCATGGCGTCGTGCATTTCGACACCAAGGCATGGCGCACGCTCCCGCTGCTCGCGGCGCGCCCTGGCACGCTCACGCACAACTACATCCACGGCAAGCGCGCGCGCTATATCTCCCCGCTCGCCATGTTCCTGTTCGCCGTCTTCACGATGTACTTCGTGTTCGCGCTGGTGACCCCGCGCAACTTCATCGAGTTCGGGGAGACCGAACTCAGCGAATACTCGCGCGCTGAACTCGACGAACGCCTTGCGGAACTGCGTCGGAGCGAAAGCGAGCTCGCCGCCAGCCCGGAATTGGAGAAGACTGCGGGAAAAGGCGCAGCGGCCGCGACCCGTCGCTTGGTTGCGCGCCAGCGCGTCGCCTTCGAGCAGGAGATCGCGCGGCGCGAGGGCCGGCCGGTTCCAGCTTCGCCCATTCCTGAGGGCAGCATCGAGGGTGATGCGAGCGACGCGATTTCGAGCGCCGCGAAGGACGGCAATTTCGTCCTCATCGCCGGCGCCGACGACCTGAATGCAAAGCTCAACGAAAAGCTCAAGAATCCGGAACTGCTCGTCTATAAGGTGCAACAAAGCGCCTACAAATTCTCGTTCCTTCTGGTGCCGCTCTCGCTGCCGTTCGTGGCGCTGTTGTTCGTGTGGAAGCGCGGCTGGACATTCTATGACCACACCGTCTTCACGCTCTATTCCCAGGCGTTCATGTCGCTGCTCTTCGTTGTGGTGTCGCTGCTGACGATCGCAGGCGCGTGGACGAGTTGGGCCATACCATGGCTGGTGTTGCTCGGGATCCCCGCGCACATGTATTTCCATCTCAAGGGAACCTACGATCTTGGCTGGTGGTCCGCGCTCTGGCGCACGCTCTTTCTGATCGTCTTTGCGCTCGTCGCGCTCATCGTGTTCATCGTTCTCATGGTTATTTTCGGCGTGGTCAGCTGATGTTCGCTTCGGTGCTTGTGGCCAACCGGGCCGAGATTGCGTGCCGCATTTTCCGCACGGCGCGGGCGATGGGGATGACCACGGTCGCGGTTTATTCCGATGCGGACGCGAAGGCGAAACACGTGCGCGAAGCCGATCGCGCCGTGCACATCGGTCCCGCGCCGGCGAGCGAGAGCTATCTGCGCGGCGACAAGATCATCGCCGCGGCGCAGGAAGCGGGCGCCGAGGCGATCCATCCGGGCTACGGCTTCCTCTCCGAGAATCCCGACTTTGCGCAGGCCGTGATCGACGCCGGCCTCATCTGGATCGGGCCGACGCCGGCCGCGATCCGCGCGATGGGCCTGAAGGACGAAGCCAAGCGCATCGCGGAGGAGGCGGGCGTGCCCGTCGTGCCCGGCTATCGCGGCGACGCACAGGACGCCAAGACGCTGGCGAAAGCCGCGAAGGACGTGGGCTTCCCGGTGCTGATCAAGGCGATCGCCGGCGGCGGGGGGCGCGGCATCCGCGAAGTCAACGCCGCAGGCGAATTCGCCGCCGCGCTGGAGAGCGCCAGGCGCGAAGCCAGCGCCGCCTTCGGCGATGACCGCGTCATCGTGGAAAAGTTGATCCAGCGCCCGCGCCACATCGAAGTGCAAGTGTTCGGGGACAAGCACGGCAACCTCGTGCATCTCTACGAGCGCGATTGCTCGCTGCAGCGGCGGCGCCAGAAGGTGATCGAAGAAGCCCCCGCGCCGGGCATGACGGACGAAGTGCGCGCCGCCATGACGGACGCCGCGCTGAAAGTCGCGCGCGCGGTGAACTACGAAAACGCCGGCACGGTGGAGTATGTCGTCGACGGGACCGGCGCGTTGCGTGAGGACGGGTTCTGGTTCCTGGAAATGAACACGCGGCTACAGGTGGAGCATCCGGTGACGGAGGCGGTCACGGGCCTCGATCTCGTCGAATGGCAATTCCGCGTCGCCGCGGGCGAGAAGCTGCCAAAGACGCAAGATGAGATCGAACTCAACGGCCATGCCATCGAAGCGCGCTTGTGCGCCGAAGACCCAAGCGAAGGCTTTCGCCCAAGCGTGGGGCGGCTCGAGCGCTTTGACCTCATTGATCCTCGCGGCCGAGGTCGCGTCGATGCAGGTTACGAACGGGGCGATGTCATCTCCTCCAGCTACGATTCCTTGATTGCGAAACTTGTGGTGCACTCAAAGGATCGAGAGACCGCGATCACGCGATGCGGCGACTTTCTGGATCATCTGAGGGTGTTTCCGCTTAAGTCGAACGGCGGATTCTTGCGCAAATGCCTGCGCTCGATGACGTTCGTTCGCGGCGTCCATCACGTAGGCGCCGTCAGCGAGGAAATCGGCGTCCTGACCAGTCGTACGCGTGGAACGCATTCGGCGGCGCTCGCGGCCGCGTGTCTCGATTTCGCTGAGGCCGGCTATGCAGACTCGCCATGGGATGTGCTCGATGGATGGCGCGCCAATGGCCCTGCTTCGGTCCGCTGGCGCTTCAAGATCGATGATGAGGATATAGAGCTTGTGCTCTCGCCCGTTGGCGACCCTTCTTACCGCATGGCGGACGGCCGGTGTGTTTCTGGGTTCTTCGAAGACAGCGTTGCGGAGTATGGGGACATCGATTTCGAGATCGACGGACAGCCGGTCAGTATAGGGTTCATGCGTCGCGGAGGAACGCTCCACGTGTTCACCGAGGGCGACACGTTTACCGTAGAAGCACCAGGCGCCTCACGCGAGCATGCCGACAGCGCCGGCGGTGATGTCGTGAAGGCGCCGCTCCCCGGGAAGGTCGTCGCGATCTGCGCCAAGGCCGGCGCGGCGGTGAAGAAGGGCGAACCGCTTGTCACGCTCGAAGCGATGAAGATGGAGCATCAGCTCAAGGCGCCGCGCGATGGAATCATCGCCGAGATCGCGGCGGAAGAGGGCGCGCAGGTGAAGGAAGGCGCGCTGCTGGTGCGGCTTGCGGAGGAAGAAGCGGCGTGAGCCAGGAGCAATTGCTCATCACGTTGGCGTCGGGCGGCGCGGTGCTCGCGCTCATCTTGATCGCCTGGGCGCTCGGCTTCCGCGACGCCGCGCGTGTCGCCAACGACGACGATGTGCGCCGCGCGATCGCCGGCCATGAGCCGGCCGCAACGCTTGGCGCGACCCTGATCGATGCGCGCGGCCGCGCCGCCCTGGCGCAGCTGGGCGATGGGCGCTTTGCTGCGGTGCGCGCCCTGGGCGACGCCTTCGCCGTGCGCGTGTTCAAGGCGGGCGCCGCGCGCATCAGGCCGACGCGGCGGGGCGTCATCGTGACATTTGCGGATATCGGCTTTCCAAGTTTAGAGATTCGGTCCGCGGTCGCGCCGCCCGATTGGCTCGCGCCGCTGATGGAGAGGCGGGCGCGGGCATGATTCCGGCCGATGTGCGGGCGACGCTTGAGACGCTCGACGTCGTGACGCTGGCGGTCCCCGCGTTCGTGGCGCTGGTGATCATCGAGATGATCGTCGTCCGGCTCACCAGGCGCGGGCGCTACAACGCGCTCGATTCCGGGGCGAGCCTCGCCATGGGCCTGGGCAACACGATCGCCGGCGTGTTCTTCGGCGGGCTCGTCGTGGCGGGGCATTTTTTCGTCTACCAGTATCGCCTGTTCGACATCCCGTGGGCGTGGTGGTCGCTTGCGCTCTGCTTCTTCGGCGAGGACCTGGCCTATTACTGGTTCCACCGCATCGCGCATGAGCGGCGCTGGTTCTGGGCGAGCCACGTCGTCCACCACACCTCCCAGCACTACAATCTGACCACGGCGCTGCGCCAGACCTGGACCGGCGCGATCAGCTTCTCCTGGATTTTCGCGCTGCCGCTCTCGCTGATCGGCTTTCCCCCGCTGATGACGTTCTTCTTCGGCGGCGTGAGCCTCGTCTATCAATTCTGGATCCACACCGAGACGATTCAGCGGATGGGCCCGCTCGAATGGGTGATGAACACGCCCTCCCATCACCGCGTCCATCACGCCACCAACCCGCGCTATCTCGATGCGAACTATGCCGGTGTGCTGATCATCTGGGACCGCATCTTTGGCACCTTCGTGCCCGAGCGTGACGACGACAAGCCCCGCTACGGCGTCATTTCCAATCTCGGGTCGTTCAATCCCTTCCGCGTCGCCTTCCACGAATGGGCGGGCATCTTCCGCGACGTGCGCAGCGCCAGGAGCGTGCGCGAGGTCTTCGGCTACGTGTTCGGCCGGCCCGGCTGGAGCCCGGACGGCTCGCGAAAGACGAGCCGATCGATCAAGGCCGAATGGGAAGCGCGCGAAGCTGCGCGCGTTCCGGCGGAATAATGTAGCATCCCGAATCGCATGACGGTGCACATCATCAAACTTTGTGTGGGCGCAGACAGCGTCGACGATCTCGCCGCCTGGCAGGCCCAGCAGATCAAAAAGCGCGGGCGCCCGGTGTGCGGCACGCGCATGGCGCCGAAGCGCGAAGCCGACGTGCTCGCCGGCGGTTCGCTCTATTGGGTGATCAAGGGCGTGGTCGCGGTGCGCCAAAGGATCGTCGAGATCTCCCAGGTGCGCGACGATCACGGCCTGCGCTGCGGCCTCTGGCTTGATCCCAAGCTGGTGCGCGTGACGCCCCATCCGCGCCGCGCATTCCAGGGCTGGCGCTATCTCGAACCGAACGACGCCCCCGCCGACCTTTCCAAGCGCGCAGCCTCCACGTTGCCCGAAGACCTCCAGCGCAAACTCGTGGAACTCGGCGCGTGGTAGAGCCTCAAGCATCATTCCCGGCGACGGCGCGGGGAAGGACGGAAAAGTTGTCGATCAGACGCGTCTTGCCGAGCCATGCCGCGGCGAGAATGCGCGCCGGCCGATCGACGCGCGGGCCAAGCACGGAGAGATCGCCCGCATCGCGCACGGCGACATAATCGATCGGATTGAAGCCCGCTTCATCCAGAGCCATCGTGGCGTCGCGCTCGATCGCGGCGATGTCGCCGCCGTATTCGAGGTCGGCGACAGCGCGTTTCAGGATCACGTTCATCTGCGTCGCAGCCGAGCGCTCATTCGCGCTCAGATACGCGTTGCGCGACGACATCGCCAGCCCGTCGCCTTCGCGCACGGTCGGACCCGCAACGACAGCGACGGGGATATCGAGATCCCGCACGAGCCGGCGGATCATCAGCAATTGCTGATAATCCTTCTCGCCGAACACCGCCGCGTCCGGCAGACATTGCAGCAAGAGCTTCGTCACCACTGTAGCGACGCCGCCGAAGAAATGCGGGCGCATCGCGCCTTCCAGATCGTCGCTGACGCCGGAAACGGTGACCGCCGTAGCGAAGCCTGGCGGGTAAATCTCCGACGCCGGCGGCGCAAACAGAAGATCGCACCCCGCCTGGCCGAGCTTGGCTGCGTCGCCCGCTTCATCGCGGGGATAGCGATCGAGATCCTCGTGCGCCGAAAATTGCTTGGGATTGACGAACAGTGAGGCGACGACGCGCTCGCCATGCATGCGCGCCAGCCGCACGAGCGAAAGGTGGCCCTCGTGCAGCGCCCCCATCGTCGGAACCAGCGCCACGCGAAGGCCCTCGCGGCGCCAGACATGAACGACGGCGCGCAGATCGGCGACGGAGCGGACAAGGACGGGATCAGGCATGCATGCTCGATTGCGAATCCGTCATCGTTTCGTCAAGACGACTTAAGCACGCCTTAACCGGATTTGCAGAGAGTCCGCGGCATGGTCGCGCGACGCAGCTTTAACATCATGGCGCGCGCGCATGGGCGGAGCGACGGCGCGTGACGATCGACATCCCGCACCCGCGCACAAGCCCCGTCTCCGAAACGCTGTCCGCGCACGTCATTGTCGTGGGCAATCAGAAGGGCGGGGCCGGCAAGTCCACGATCGCGATGCATTTGGCTGTGGCGCTGATGCGGATGGGACGGCGCACGGGCGCGCTCGATCTCGACGTCCGCCAGCGCACGCTCTCGCGCTATGTGGAGAACCGCGCCGCCACCATCGCAGCGACCGGCGCCAACATCCCCACCCCGCAAATGTTGGACGTGACGCTCAGCGCTGCGCGGCAGGGCGAAGTGGCCGACATGGAGAACGAAGCCGCGCTCGCGGTGGCGTTGAAGCGGCTTTCCGCGACGAGCGACTATATCGTGATCGACGTGCCGGCCGGCGATTCCCACATCTCGCGCGCCGCCCACGCCGAAGCCGACACGCTGGTCACGCCGATGAACGACAGCTTCGTCGACTTCGATCTGCTTGGCGCGGTCAGCCCCAGCGCCCCGGAAGACGTGCGTCCCAGCGTTTACAGTGAATGGGTCTGGGAGTGCCGCAAGCGCAAGGCGCAGGCCTCCGGACGCGCGATCGATTGGGTCGTCCTGCGCAATCGAACCGCCACAAGCCGGATCGAAGCGAAGAACAAGCAGGCGGTCGGCGATGCGCTGAAGACGCTTTCCACCCGGATCGGGTTCCGCCTGGTGCCGGGGCTTTCCGAGCGCGTGATCTTCCGCGAGCTCTTCCTGCAGGGGTTGACGCTTCTCGACGCGGACCGCGACGGCCTCAAGATGACGCACTTGGCCGCGCGCCAGGAATTGCGCGACTTGTTCATCGCGCTGAAGCTCCCTGGCTTCGAAGGCGAGGCGCTTCGCTTTTAGCCTCGCGCGCGACGGTAGCCGGGCTATATCTGGGCCGGAATGAATCTTGCCGCCAATCTATTCCGATGACCTTGCTTGCGCCTCTTGTTGTGCTCGTCGCTGCGGTGTTCGCAGGGCTGTTCATTCTGCGCCTCGGCGGCGCGCATCGGCGCTCCGTTTCACGCTTCGCCCCGGCTATAATCTGCGCAGGCGCTGCGATTCTCTTTGCAGCGCGCGGGGCGATGTGGATCGCGCTTGCGTTCGGCGTCGCGTCGATTGCGCTCTACGCGTGGTCGACGCGGGAATCTCAGGCCGCAACGAAACAGGCGCGCAACAAATCCTCGCGTTCGCATGGAGCGGCGCCGCCGAAGAAGGGCAGTGCAATGAGCGATGCGCAGGCGCGGGCGATACTGGGCGTTCATCCGGGGGCGAGCGAAGCCGATATCCGCTCGGCGTACCGGCGCAAGATGGCGCGCGCGCATCCCGATCTCGGCGGCTCTACGGAGGAGGCCGCACAGCTCAGCGCTGCGCGCGACGCGCTCCTGCGCCGCTGACGGCGCATCTGTAATTATTCCGCACCCGGAATATCCGTACGCTGATCAGTCCGCGTCGAGCGCGTGTTCGGGCTCGCCCGCAGCGTCTTCTTCCAACGACATCGGATCGACATCGCCCTGCGCCGCGTACGATGTGACGCGCCGATCGAGCGGCCCGCGCAACGGGCTCACCGGGCCGGAAAGCTGGATGACGCTTGAATCGCTCTGCCGCACGATCGTCGCGCCGGTCGAATCGAAGGCGGCGGTCACGCTCTGGACAGGGCGGCTGGTCGCCGCCACGTCCGTCTGCAGCGCGTCGCGACGGTCGAGTTCCTCGTAGGCCCCTTCGATCAGGTAGGCGACCTGGGCGTCGCGGGCGGCGGCGCTGGCCCCGCCCATCACGACCGCGATCACGCGCCGCCCGTCTCGCACCGCAGCGGTGGCGAGGTTGAAGCCGGAGGCGCGAGTGTAGCCGGTCTTGATGCCGTCGACGCCTTCAACGGCCCCGAGAAGGCGGTTGTGGTTGCGCGCCTCGCGGCCGCGCCACGCGTTCGTGGGCGTCTGGAAGACGTGATAATATTGCGGGAAGTCGCGCCAGATGGCGATCGACAGAGTCGCCATGTCGCGCGCCGTCGTGCGAATCCGCGGGTTGGGCAGACCGCTCGCGTTCATGAAGCGCGTGTGCTCCATGCCGAGTTGACGGGCGCGCCGCGTCATCTGTTCGGCGAACCCGGCCTCGGTCCCGCCGAGCTGCTCGGCGACCATCACGGCCACGTCGTTGGCGGATTGAACGACAAGCGCGTTGATCGCCTGCTCAACCGTGAGCGTGTCGCCGCGGCGAACGCCCAACCGGGACGGCGGCTGGCGCGAGGCGTACCGCGACGCCGTCATTCGATCTTCGAGCCCGATCTCGCCCCGCTCCATCGCCTCGAACAGCATGTAGAGCGTCATCATCTTGGTGAGAGAGGCGGGGTAGCGCTGCTCGTCGGCCTGGTCGGCGTGGAGGACCTCGTTGGTCTCCACATCGATGACGATTGCGGCGTAGCGGTCGTTGGTTTGCGCGAAGGCCGGCGCCGATGCGGCGATCACCAGCGCAGCCCCGAAGACCGCGGCATGGCGGGCGCCAAACACAGCGGAATTGCGTCGTCCCAAATGGATCATCGGCGTCCGTCCCCTCGTCGTGCGGACTTTTCCAGGCAAACGCTATGCCGCGCAGCTTACAGAGTCGTTACCACCCCGCCCTTAAGCAGGATTGACCACGGATCCGGCGCCATGCAACCCGCGGGCGCCGCAGCGGCTGCGTTTTTTCTCCGCGCTTGGGGATAAGCCGCAGTTCAGCGCGAGCCTGACGGATCAAGGCCGGCCGATCAATTCACCCTGGGAAACTCCGGTTTTTGTGCAATGCACAAAAAAGCGCTTGACTTCGCAGGTGCAGCAAATCATATCAGGGACACCCGGCGGAGACGAGCTGTCTCATCTGGGGAATTTGAGTCGCATCACTACCCGTCAAACCGTTCATTTGGGCCCTTGGGCCCCACAGATTCAGGAGCCCGCACCCATGGCGACCGCCAAGACCGCCGTCCGCAAGACCACCGAAGCCGCCCACAACGCGTTTGAGTCCGTCTCGACCGCCTCCAGCGAGGCCTTCCGTGAGAATGTTGACCGCAGCATCGCGGCCATGTCGGAAATGGGAGCCTTCGGAAAGCAGAACCTCGAAGCCATGATCGCCTCGGCGACGGCGACCCAGAAGGGCGTTGAAGCGCTCTCGGCGCGCGCCGTGGCCTTCTCCAAGACGGCGATGGAAAAGCACGTCGCCGCCACGAAGTCGCTGATGGCGTCCAAGAGCGTCCAGGAATTCGTCGAGAAGCAAACCGAATACGCCCGCTCCTCGTTCGACGCCTACGTGGCCGAGCTGAACAATGTTTCAGACGTCCTCCAGGGCGTGGCCAAGGACGCGTTCAAGCCGATCAACGAGCGCATGAGCGCCATGTCGCATCTGATGCAGGTCGGCCGCTAACCAGCGCCGCCTGCGGGGCAAGCGAAGGCCCGGCCGGAGACGGCCGGGCCTTTTCGCGTCCGGGGTATGGAGCGCCGGCGCCCTCGCCGGCGTTTGATCCTCTGCATGGCCGAGCCGCTCCGCCGGCGGGGGCGCCGGCGCTCCGGGCGCGCCTCCAGGCTAGGTCGTTAATGGTCGCGCTGGTAGCATTGCGCCATGGAGCCGAGCATCGTCTCGCCATCGCGGCCCCGATTCAGCCGCACATGGAAGTTCTGGGCCTATAGCGCCCTGATCGGCCTTGTGATCGGCGGGATCGTTTATGTGTCGCCCGAGGGGCAGCGGGGCGAGGGCTTCGGCTTTGTCGGGCGCGCCAATGCGCTGCTCTTCTCCACGCTCTTCGCATTTGCGTTCTCGGCGCTGGCGCGGTCGCTCTTGCACCTCTCCGGTCGGCTCGTCGGCAAGGAGAGTGCGGCCTATTTCAGCAAGGAATTCCTCGTCTTGCTTGGCGTCTCGGGAGCGCTTTCGGCGCTCCTCGGGCTCTCTGCGGGCGGCGAGCTAGAGGGCGCCACGTCGAGTTTCCTGTTCGGCTTTGCGTCGTCGGCGGTGGTGCTTATTCCGTTGTTCGCCTTGGCCGTGGCGATGTTTCGGGTGATGCGCCGGATGCTGTTCCCGCGGACCTGAGCGGCGCGATGGCGAGGCGTTTGCGTCGCCTGGCGCAGCGCGGAGCTGCTGGGGCGCGGCAATCGGAAGTCAAGGGCTTCCATTAACACCCCCAATCCATAGATTATCGATCGTGCGGGGCGTGCGCTCCCTCGAGCGACGCCGTCTCCCCCGCATGCGCGTGAGGACGATTGACAAGTTCGATGGCTGACGAGCCCTGGGACGACAATGACGACGCCGACGGCGCCGGTGAACGCCCTGGTCGCGAGTCCGGGACCGCCACGAAGACGCGCACGCGCACCAAGAAGCCGGCGCTCTACCGGGTTCTGCTCCTGAACGACGATTACACGCCCATGGAGTTCGTTGTTTACGTGCTGGAGCGGTGCTTCAACAAAAGCCGCGAGGAGGCCACGCGGATCATGCTTCACGTTCACCAGAACGGCGTGGGGCTGTGCGGCGTCTACACCTACGAAGTCGCAGAGACCAAGGTGGCGCTGGTTCTGGATCTCGCGCGGCGGGCCGAACATCCGCTGCAATGCACGATGGAAAAGGACTGACATGGCGACCTTCTCGCGCACGCTCGAACAAACGCTCCGGCGGGCGCTCTCGCTCGCGAACGAGCACCGGCACGAATACGTGACGCTGGAGCACCTGCTGCTCTCGCTGATCGACGATGACGACGCCGCCCAAGTGATGACGGCGTGCAAGGTCGATCTCGATAAGCTTCGGGTGAATCTCGAAAACTATCTGGACGACGAACTGGAAAACCTTGTCGTCGAGCACGGCGACCAGGAGGAGGCGCGCCCCACCGCGGGCTTCCAGCGCGTCCTGCAGCGCGCGATGCTCCACGTCGATTCCAGCGGCCAGCGCGAGGTCACCGGCGCCAACGTGCTCGTCGCGATCTTTTCCGAGCGCGAGAGCCACGCTGCCTATTTCCTGCAGGAGCAGGACATGACCCGCTACGACGCGGTCAATTACATCAGCCACGGCCTCGCCAAGCGCCCGGGCGCCTCGGCCTCGCGCCCCGCGCGCGGAACCGGCGAGAGCGAAGACGGCG
>WGOB01000018.1 GCA_016124255.1 Alphaproteobacteria bacterium
CCCGCCGGGCGCCGCCGCGAACGCCGCCTGAAGCGCGCGCAGCGCGGCGCGCACCGACGGCATGGCCGCGACCACGGACGCCGCGTGGCCGACGCGGGCGGAGCGGATGCGGTCCTCGTCGATGCGTTCTGCATCAAGGCTCTGGGCGGCGGCGACAGCGGCGGCTTCGTCGGCCGGGTCCTGGCCGGCGTCGAGCAGCGCCAGCGCCACGGCGCGGTAGAGCGCGCCGGTGTCGAGGCGGCGGAGCCCGTAGTGCCCGGCCACACGCTTGGCGATGGTGCCCTTGCCGGACGCGGTGGGGCCGTCGATGGCGATAATCATTGCGCGGCTGGGTTTAGGCGGCGCGAGCGCGCGAGGGAAGGCGGGGCGCGCGATCGACGAGACCGGCGGCGCCCGCAACTGCGTGATGCGCTTGCGCGCGGTTGCGCGGGTTCGCATCTCTCCGATACCGTTCGCGGGAGGGCGGAAAAAGGTCATGCAATACGTTTGCGATGCGCCTGGGCGCGCGACGTGGTTTCGCTTCGACACGGAGGCCGAGGCGGAAGACGAGTCGCGGCTGATGGGCCACGCGGTGGAGAAATATTTCAAGCGCGATCTGGAGCGTGCGCGCGCCTCCTACCGGCCGCCGGACGCGGCCGGCATCGAGCGCGATATCGGGCTGAAGGCGCACATCGCGCGGTCGATGCCGGTGTATCTGACGCTGCGCGCCGACGACGGCGAGGGGCTGGCGACGGCGATGCTGCCGCCGCGCGGGCGCAACGAGGCGCATTTCCGCATCATCATCGTCGGGCCCGAGAACGGCGACCCTTATGTGCGTCACGCGGAGGCGATCGCCGCGCTTGCACGTCATTACGGGCTGCGGCTGCCGCGCGACGCGTGTTACCCCTACGCCGACCGCTGAGCCGGTCAGAGTATCGCGTCCAACGCCGCGATCAGCCGGGCGACGTCGTCTTCTGATGTGTAGTGCACGAAGCTCGTGCGCAGGACGCCGTGCGCGGGGTCGATCCCCTGCGCGGCAAGGCACCGGTTGGCGTAGAAGCCGCCGCCGCCGGCCATGATCCCCATCGGCGCGAGCTTGGCCGCGGCGGCGTGGCCGGGCTCGGCCAGCGCAAGCGCCACCGTCGGCGCGCGACGGCGCGCGTCGCGCGGGCCGAGCAGCCGCACGGCGTTCTTGGCGAAGAGATAGTCCAACAGCGGCTGGAGAAGGCGGGTCTCATGGGCGCGCATGATATCGTGCGCGGCGGCGGCTCTGGCCGGCGGGGGCGCATCGTCGCTGCGATAATGATGGCGATAGAGCGCGTCGACATAATCAGCGACGCCTGCGCAGGCGGCGATCTGGGCGTGATCGGGTCCCGCCGGCGTGAAGCGCTTATAGAGCGTGTCGGCGTTGAACCCGTGGCCCTGGTTGGGCAGCGCCTCGCCCAGCGCGCGGCGGATCACCATGATCCCCTGATGGGGCCCGTAGGTCTTGTACGCGGAGAAGAGGTAGAGGTCGGCGCCGAGCGCGGCGACATCGGGTAGGCCGTGCGGCGCATAGGCGACGCCGTCGACGCACACGACCGCGCCGACGGCGTGCGCGCGGCGTGCAATCTCCGCGACAGGATTGATCTCGGCGACGACGTTCGAGCAGTGCGGAAAGCAGACGAGCTTCACGCGCTCATCCAGCAGCGCGTCGAGCCGGTCGAGCGGCAGGGCGCCGCTCTCGGGATCAATCGTCCATTCCCTGATCGCAAGGCCGCGATCCGCGAGCCGGCGCCACGGGCCCGAATTGGCCACGTGGTCCTGCTCGGTGACGATGATGGCGTCGCCCGGGCTGAGCATCTCGCCGAAGGCCTGGGCGAGCACATAGGTGTTCTGCGTCGTTGACGGGCCGAAACTCACCTCGTCGGTCTCTACGTTCATAAGCGCGGCCAGGCGGACGCGCGCTTCGTCCATTTCTTCGCCGCCCAGGCGCGAGGCGTCATAGGGCCCGTAGGGCTGCACCTTTCTCTCGCGATAGAAGCGGGTGAGCCGATCGACGACGTGGACGCAAGGATATGAGCCGCCGGCGTTCTCGAAAAACGCGCGGTCGCGCAAGTCGGGATGCGAGAAGGCTGGAAACTGGGCGCGGACGAAGCCGAGATCGAGCGTCATGGACGAGGCAACACCGCTCGGGCGTGGTCTTGTCAAGCGCAGGGTTGAGCGTCGCTGAGGACGAGTTAAGAACCCGTGGGCTGTCGCCTGCGCGCGGGGCGCCTATATCTCGCGGACAGCCAGAAATCGAAGCCAGAAGTCGAGGGAAGCGATGACCGACGCCGCCTACACGCCACCGAAGGTATGGAGCTGGAACACCGAGAAGGATTTGGGGCGGTTCCAGGCGATCAATCGTCCGATCGCGGGACCCACGCATGATAAGGATCTGCCGGTCGGGCGCCATCCGCTGCAGCTCTATTCGCTGGCCACGCCCAATGGCGTGAAAGTGACGGTCATGCTGGAAGAGCTGCTCGCGCTCGGGCATGCGGGCGCGGAGTACGATGCGTGGCTGATCAAGATCAATGACGGGGACCAGTTCGGCAGCGGGTTTGTCGCGGTCAATCCCAACTCCAAGATTCCGGCCCTGCTTGACCGCAGCGATCCGGCGCGGCCGATCCGTGTGTTCGAATCCGGCGCCATCCTGGTGCATCTCTCGGAGAAATTCGGCGGCGCGTTTCTGCCGCGCGATCCGGCGCAGCGGGCGGAAGCGCTTTCATGGCTCTTCTGGCAGATGGGCGCTGCGCCCTATCTCGGCGGCGGCTTCGGGCACTTCTACGCGTATGCGCCGCAGAAGATCGAGTACGCCATCGATCGCTTTGCGATGGAAGTGAAGCGGCAGCTCGATGTGCTCGAACGGCGGCTCGGCGAGAGCCGCTTTCTCGCCGGAGACGCGTACACGATCGCGGACATGGCGGTGTGGCCTTGGTATGGCGCGCTGGCGAAGGGACTGCTTTACGGCGCAGGCGAATTCCTTTCGGTGCACGAATACACAAACGTCCAGCGCTGGACGGACGAGATCGCGGCGCGGCCGGCGGTGAAGCGTGGGCGGATGGTCAATCGCGGCTGGGGCGAGCCGTCGAGCCAATTGCTCGAACGCCACGACGCCAGCGATTTCGAGACGAAAACGCAAGATAAAGTGCAGGCCGCGGCGGCGGAGTAGGCGATGCGGTCGTTGTCGCGCCGCACGGTCGTCATCAGCGCTGCGGCGGCTGGCGCGTGCGCCGGGGCGCCGGCGGGCGATGCACCATGGGACGCTCGGATCGCGCAGATCGAGCGAAGCGTCGGCGGGCGGCTCGGCGTGTCGGCGGCGTCGCTGGACGATGCGACGGCGATTCATTTCCGCGGCGATGAGCGCTTCGCGATGTGTTCGACGTTCAAGGCGGCCTTGGCGGCATGCATTCTTGCGCACGTTGAAAGCGGCGCGCTCGCGCTCGATCAGCCGCTGCCGTTCAGCGAAGCCGATCTCCTCGACTACGCTCCGGTGGCGCGGGCGCGCTTGAGAGAGGGTGCGCTCGGCGTTGAAGAGGCGTGCGCCGCGGCCGTGCAGGTGAGCGACAACACGGCGGCCAATCTTCTCCTGGCGCAGATCGGCGGGCCCGAGGGCTTCACCGCGTATATGCGCTCGCTCGGCGACACCGCGACGCGGCTTGACCGCAACGAGCCGACGCTCAACACCAATCTGCCGGATGATCCGCGCGACACCACTACGCCGCGCGCGATGCGCGCGACTTTGGCGCGGCTTGTCTACGGCGATGCGGGGTTCCCGGCGTCGTCGCGCGCGTTGCTCAAGAATTGGATGCAATCGTCGACGACGGGATTGCAGCGCGTCCGCGCCGGTCTGCCGCAGGGGTGGATGGCCGGGGACAAGACCGGCACGAGCGGCAATGGCGCGGTGAACGACATCGTGTTCTTCGAGCCGCCGAACAGGCCTGCAGTTGTCGCCGCGGTCTATCTCAATGCGCCGGGCGCGTCCGCCGAGGCAGCGGCAGCCGCCCATGCAATGGTGGGGCGGCTGCTCGCAGAGGCGTTCGGCTGATGTGCGTGCGCTGCGGCGGTCAGGCCGCCGCGAGGCGGGCGTTCTCGCGGAGCACGCCGGACGCGAGGACCGGCAGAAGATACGTGACGAGGAAGCCGGTGTTGGCGATCGCGTTCACCGGGACGCCGGCGGCGACGGACAAGGCGCTGTCGATCCCGAACCAGGCGAGCATCGCAAATGTCAACGTCCGCCAGACCGGCGCGCCGACGCGTTCGGCGGCGGCGATCATCCCGTAGATCGTGATCGCCCATCCGATCAGCACCGCGCCCAGAACGGCCACGGTGAAGCGCAGGTCTTCGGCGAATGCGCTGCGCCCGTCGAGCGGCCAGTAGACAGCGTCGTAGTAGAGGCGTGCGACCGCATCGGTTGCGGGAAAGGCGGCGGCGGCGAAGATCGCGCCAAGGGCCAGCGTCGCTGCACACCAGGCGAACATCCACGTCTTCCAAAACCCGGTCATGATGAAGCTCCACGTTGTTTCATGCCTGGACGGTGCGGGGCGTACGTAAGCGCTGCAATTACCCGGAAGGTCATGGACAGTGCGGCGTCGCCGCGGCTTAGTGCAGCCATGGCGATCGACGACGCAGGCACGGACCAACACGAACGCGGCGCGTTCGCGGACACGCTGCGGGAATGGCGGCGCGTGCGCGGCATGAGCCAGCTCGACCTTGCGCTCGCCATCGATGCGTCGGCGCGGCATCTCTCCTTCATGGAAACGGGCCGTGCGCGTCCCAGCCGCGACATGGCCGAGCGGCTGTGCGAGGCGCTGATGCTGCCGCGTGCGGCGCGCAACGCGATGCTGACGGCGGCGGGATTTGCGCCGCTCTATCCCGCGACGCCGCTGGAAGATGAGGCGCTGGGGCCCTTTCGCGCCGCGCTTCAGGAAATGATGGAGCGGCATGCGCCGAATCCCGCACTGCTGTGCGACCGGCGATGGACGATCCTGGACGCCAACACGACGGCGCGCACGCTGCTTTCGACGCTGCATGGCGAAGGCGCGGGGGAAATGAATATGATCCGGATGCTGACGCAGAGTCCGCGCGCGCCGGAGGTCGTGCTCAATCTCGGCGAAGTGCTGGAGGAGATGGCGGGGCGGATCCGGCTGGAAGCGCTGGAGGCGGGCCAGGATCCTGAGTTGCTGCGCCTGTTGGACCTGCTGGAAACGGCCCAGGATGCGCATCCCCCGCCGCGGGCGGCGGCGGCGCGCCGACCGCTTGTGCCTTTGATCGTGCGCGGCCCGGCAGGGCCGTTGAAATTTCTCTCCGCAATCGCGCAGTTTGGAACGAGCGAGGATGTAACGATCCGCGATATCCGGTTGGAGCTCTTGTTTCCGGCGGACTCGGCGACGCGCGCCGCAATGGCCGCGTTCTCTAGCTGATGTCGGCGCCGAGGCGGCGCATGAAGGCGGCGAAAGCTGGGAAGCTCGTGTCGATCATGTCCGCTTCGTCGACCTTGACTGGCGCGCGCGCGGCAAGCCCGAGCACAAGGTGCGCCATCGCGATGCGGTGATCGCCTGTGGTGGCGACGCGTGCGCCGCCCGGCGGGGGCGTTCCGTCGGCCGTGACGATAAATCCGTCGGCTTCCTCTTCAACGGCGACGCCGCAGGCGCGCAGGCCTTGCGTCATCAGCGCGATGCGGTCGCTTTCCTTCACCCGCATCTCGCCGACGCCGCGCATGATCGTCTCTCCGGATGCGAAGGCTGCGGCCACCGCGAGGATCGGATATTCGTCGATCATGCTCGGCGCGCGTTCAGGGGGAACGACCACGCCGCGCAGGGGGGAATGCGAGACGATCACGTCGCCGATCGTCTCGCCGGTCTCGGCGCGCTCGTTTTCGATGCGCAGATCGGCGCCCATGTCGCGCAACGTCTCAAAGAGGCCGGTGCGCAGCGGGTTGAGCAGAACGCCGGTCAGGCGGATGTGCGAGCCTGGCGTGATCAGCGCGGCCACGATCGGAAACGCCGCAGAGGATGGGTCTGCGGGCGCCCTGATATGCGCGGGGCTCAGCCGCTGGCCGCCGGCGATCGCGATGCGCCAGCCGGCAGGCGTCTCCCCGCCTTCGAGGCGCGCGCCGAAACCCTGGAGCATGCGCTCGGTGTGGTCGCGGGTGCGTTCCGGCTCGATGATCTCGGTCAGCCCCTCTGCGTTGAGCCCGGCGAGCAGGATCGCCGACTTCACCTGCGCCGACGCCACCGGCAGCGTGTACGCGATGGCGGAAAGGCCGCCGCCGTCGAGTGTAGCGGGCAGACGGCCGCCGTCCGCGCAGACCGCACGCACGCCCATCTGCATGAGAGGGTCGAGCACGCGGCGCATTGGGCGGCGACGAAGCGAGGCGTCGCCTGTCAGCGTTGCGCGGATCGGGTAGCCGGCGATCGCGCCCATGAGCAGGCGCACCCCGGTGCCGGCGTTGCCGCAATCGATGTCGTCGCGCGGCGCAGCCAGGCGGCCCCTGCCGCGGATGCGCCAGCAGTCTTCGCCCGTGCGGTCCAGATCGGCGCCGAGCGCGCGGACAGCCGCCGCCGTCGCCAGCACGTCGGCGCCTTCCAGAATCTGGTCGGCCTGCGACACGCCATCGGCCATCGCCGCCAGAAGCAGCGCGCGATGGGAAATGGACTTATCGCTGGGGGGGCGGGCCACGCCGGTGAGCGGGCCCGCAGGTCGCGCTTCGAGCTGCATGGCGGCCTTGGAACCTAAGTTGCGGCGCGGAGCCGGAAAATCGTGCCCGAAATCGCCCGCGCGCGCGGCTCAACCTGCTCAGCGACAAAGCTTTTGACAGGGGGGCCGGTGCGTGGCAAGCGAGCGCGCCGAAATTCCAGGGTCGCTCGCTCGGGGCCGCGGTTCGGCGGCGGATCACATGGGCGACGACAGTCTTGGGCGGAAGCCCGCGGGAGGCGCGTGTGGCCAAAGCTTCGTTGGGCGAGAAGCAGGTTTGTCCCAATTGCGGCTCTAAATTCTACGATCTCGGGCGCCGGCCCGCGACCTGTCCCAAGTGCCAGACGGTTTTCGATCCGGCCGACGAATCGGTGCGGGCGCGGCGGTCGCGCTCGCGGGTCGCGACCTATGAGCCGGCGGAAGAGGAAGAAGAGGTCGAAGCTGAAGACGCCGACGCCGAAGCGACTGCAGACGGCGACGACGACGAGGAGCAAACCGAGGACTCAACCGAGCTCGACGCGGAGACGAACGACGATCCCCCGACCATGTCGGACGACGACGAAGAGGAGGGCGATACGCCCGACGGCGAGATTCCCCCCGGCTTCAACGAAGACGACGGCGAAGTGGAGGACGACGGCGAAGACGACGGGGTGCCGCTGCTCGAAGACGAAGAGGATTTCTCCGAGGACGATCTGGAAATCCCGGATGACGACGACGACAGCGACGGCGACCGCTAGTTCGGCGCGCCGCGGGCTGGCGGATGGCGCTTGCGGCCACGGGGCGGCGCGCGTACATCAGCGGTCCTTCCGGGCGGCCGCCCAAAGCCGCCCTGCCACGCCCGCTGATGCGGCGACCGGCGAACGGATGGGGCCATAGCTCAGTTGGGAGAGCGCTTGAATGGCATTCAAGAGGTCAGGGGTTCGACTCCCCTTGGCTCCACCAATCACCCTCGCTAACCGAAACTTGGTGCTGCCTGACAAGGCTCGGAATAGTCGCGAGAAGTGCGCGAACGAAGTCGAAGAACAGCTCCAACGGGGTAGCGGGATGGTGTTCCTCGTGGGTGGAACGCGGTGGCAGTGGAAGCATATGCATAGCGGCGCGCCTGTTGTAGGGCATCAGTTCCGCTATGGCGCAGGTGGGAGGCCCGCTTCGCGACCGTCGGTCTATTGTCGCGGGATACGGCCGGACTCGATCAGCTGCTGAAACATCTCGCGCACGCCGATGCGCACATCGCGATACGTCATGCCGAGTTCGCCCTTGCCCTTGCTGTTGTCGGCGCGCCAGGGCAGGCCCTCGTCGATGACGACCCTTCGACGGCGTTTGCGTTGATGTTTCATGATCCCGACTGGGAAGACGAACTGCTGCAGGACGCGCTTGCCGGACCCGCTTTCTTTGTCGGAGCGGTGGGCGCTCGCGCGACCCATGCGCGTCGTTGTGAACGGCTCCGCAACAAGGCGGTGGGCGTCGACGCCGGCAGGCCGCGCTCTTGACGCGGTACGTTTTGTTGTGTATACACAATATAACGTACTCATTGGATTCCAGACGTGGCCATTCACAACAGGCTGAGTGTGTTCCGGGCGGACCACGCCATGAGCCGCAAGGATCTGGCCGAGAGGGTCGGGGTGAACCCGCAGACCATCGGCTATCTCGAACGCGGCGACTACGCGCCGTCGGTCGAGCTGGCGCTCAAGCTTGCGGCGGTGTTCGACGCGCCGGTGGAGGCGCTGTTCTCGTTGCAGCCGTTTGCGCCGCTCGCGCACAGTCTCAAGAACGGGGGTTGAAGGCATGTTCTATCGCTCCGCGCGCCATCCCTTCGGCCGCGCCGTGTCGCGACGGTCCGCGCGGGCGTTGGTCATCGCGCTCTACATTCTCTATCCGCTCGGATGCGTGCTGCGCCTGCGGCCGTTCAGCGACGCCTTCGGCGGCGCTGCGGACATCGCCGGATTGCTTCTGATCGCGGCCGCGTTGCTGGTGTTCGCCGTGCTTGCGGGAAGCAGTCTGCAGCGCCAGGCGCAGGAACCGGAAGACAAGCTCGACGAACGTGAAAGCGCAGAGCGCAACCGCGCGGCGTATTGGTCGTATTCGGCGTTTGCAGGCCTCGTCGTCGCGGGCGCGACGTACATGATGATCGCGACCGATCTTGTGGAATCCGGAAAGGCGACGCTTTGGACGCCGCAGACGGGCGATCATTGGAACGCCGTGGTGGGCGGCCTTGTGTTGCTGGGCATGACATTGCCTGCAGCCGTGCTGGCATGGGGCAAAGAAACCGCAGATATGGAATAAAGCGGCTTGCTAAGGCAAATCGCTGAGTGCGTCTGCGTGCGCTCAACCCGCGCCGATACGCGCGACGACTTTCGGGATGAGGCTCGCGGTCTGGATCGCCGCCTCGACAAGGTGCGCATCATCGGCGCCGAATGCGCGGGCGGCGTCTTGCGTCGAAGCGAGCCCTTCCAGAAGCGAACAGATGAGCGCCGCCGCGTGGCGGGTTTGACTGGGGGTGAGGTCCGGAAACGCGTCGGCGATCACCTGGTCCAGCGTTGACAGATACGCCTGCATGAACGCGCTCATCGCGCGCTTCGCCGCCGGGTCATGGACGGCGCGCGCCTCGATCATCGCAAGCACGCCGCCTTCGGCGATACGGCGCGTCTCAATCGCGATGAACCGAACAACATGCGCGTAGCGCGCGGCGTCGCCGTGGGCCGAGGAAATCGTGCCGAGGCGGTTGCGGTAGGTCTCGATGCTGTGCTGGACGAAGGCGTCGAGCAGCGCGGTCTTGGTCGGGTAATGGTATTGGAGCGCGGCAAGGGACACGCCCACGCGCTTGGCGACGTCGCGCATCGAAACATCGTCGAGGCCTTTTTCGAGCGCGAGCGATTCAAGCTGGGCCAGGGCGCGTATCGCGGTGTTCGCCGCGGCATCGGTTCGAGTGGGGTTCAATGTCGCGCCTCTTCGGCGGCTGACGCCGCCGCCTGTCACTTGACAGGCGCGTGGATATCGCTACCTGTCAGGTGACAAGCACACCGCGCCGGGCCGCAGAGGTCAAGGCTGGACCCAGCAAAGGCTGTGAAGATGCCCGTGGCCGATCCACCGATCCGCGACGTGATCATTATCGGCGCCGGCCTTGCCGGTTTGTCGGCGGCGCGCCGCCTCAGATCGAACGGCGCCTCGGTGACGGTGCTTGAAGCCCGCGGCCGCATTGGCGGACGGGTTCATTCCGAGCGCCTTGGCGTGGGCGTAACGATCGATCTCGGCGCACAATTTATCGGCGACGCGCAGAAGCGCGTTTCGGCTCTGGTCGACGAGGTCGGGCTGAAGCGCGTTGCGCCGTATATGGACGGAAAACACATCCACCTCGCGACGCCGGGTGGGCGTGCGACGACGTCGCGTTCGGGGACGCCGCTCTCCCTTCTCGCGCGCGTCGATGCGATGTCTGCGATGTGGCGCTTCGAGCGCCGGCTCACGTCATATCGATCGACGGTCGCGCGCACGGACGACGTTTCAGCCGCGCGGTACATGGACGATTTTTTCGCCTCGTCCAGCGCAGCCGCGTTCTTGAAGGGCCATCTGGAAGCGGAGCTGTGTGCGCCGTTGAGCGAGATCTCCGCGTATGAGCTGTTGGACCAGGCCGCGTCCGTCGGCGGGTTTGCGGGCGAGCAGGCGTCCGCCGCCTGGTTCCTTGCCGAAGGCGCTGGCCCGCTGGCGCTCCATCTCGCGGACACGCTTGGCGATGCGGTGGCGCTCAATGCGCCAGTGACAGCGATCGCGTCGGATGAGACGAGCGTGACGGTGGAGGCGGCGACGCGGCTTTATCGCGCCCGGCGCCTTGTCGTCGCCGTGCCGCCGCAACTCTTCGGGTCAATCGGTCTCCTCCCACTCTTGCCGGAAACGCGCCGTCGCGTGATCGAGCGCTATCGGCAAGGCGGCGTTGTGAAGACGATGCTGGTGTTTGACGAGTGCTGGTGGCGCGGGGCGGGATTGTCGGGGCGCATTCACAGCCCCGGCAGCCTGTTCAACGCCACGATGGATGCATCGCCGCGGGATGCGGGCGTCGGGCTCCTCGTGCTGTTCTCGACGGGCGCGAGCGCTGCGCGGTTGCGGCAGGCGGCGACGGAAGAAGCGGAGCGCGTTTCGCGCGCCCGATCGTGGCTGGAAGCCGCGATGGAGCGCCCGATACCGGCGCCGATCGCGGCGCGATCGGTCGATTGGAACAGCGAAAAGTGGTCGCTCGGCGGCTATGCGAGCCGGCGGGGCGTCGGCGGCTGGCGCGCAGCGCCGGATCTGTTTGCGCCGCTGCCGCTCATCGATTTCGCCGGGACTGAAACCGCCACCGAATGGCGGTCGTTCATGGAAGGCGCGCTTCAATCCGGCGAGCGCGCGGCGGAAGCCGCGCGCGCCGCGCTTGCCGCGTCCGCTTGACCGAGACCAGGACTTTGCGGCGTCTGGATTCAGCTGCTTTTGTTTACGCAGATTGCCGATGATCCGTGGCGGGCGGCGCAGCGTAATTCGAGATGCAGCGGGAACTGCATTGAGGGTTCGTCATAATCGGTGTCCATTCGGCGCGCCTCGGCGGCGAGCGGGCGCGCAACAACAGGTGACTTCATGCGTGCGATGATTGCGATGCTAACGGCGCTGGGGGCGCTCGGAACAACGTCCTTGGGAACAGCCGCGGCTCAGGAAGACCCCCGTGACGCCGGTTGGGGCATGCGCCTCGGCGTGGGCGGACTGACGTCGCCATCCTATGAGGGCGACGACGCGATGCGCCTGTCGCTGCTGCCGTCCGTGCGGGTGACGTACGGGGATGTTTTCTCCGCCTCGGTCGAGGAGGGCGTGCGCTATCGCTGGATCAATACGCCGGTTTGGCGCGCCGGGCCGATCGGGCGCATCGCGTTCCCGCGCGACGAGGACGGCAGTCAGCTGTTCGCAGTCACCGGCGACGACACCGACGATTTGCTCGGCCTTGGCGATGTGGACGCCAGCATCGAACTCGGCGGGTTCGTGGAGCGCGACATCGGTCCTATCACGATCAGCGCGGAGGCGCGACAGGCGGTGAGCGGGCATGACGGCTTCGTCGCCGATCTTGAAGCGCGCTGGAGGGGCCGTACGGAGCTCCTCGGCGCTCCCGTATTCTGGTCTGTGGGGCCGCGCGCGCGGTTCGTGAACGATGAATACAACTCGGCGTATTTCGGCGTCGACGCGGCGCAATCCGCTGCATCGGGATTGCCGGTTTACACCGCGGATGGCGGGCTGCATTCGTTCGGGCTCGGCGCCAGCGCAATCGTGCCGCTCAGCCGCGACGGACGGTGGGCGGCGGCGGTGGTCGCAGGCGTCGACCGACTTGACGGGGATGCGGGGTCAAGCCCGCTTGTCGAGCTGCGCGGCGACGACGATCAGGCGCGGTTCGGCGTGTTCATCAGCCGCCGGCTGTTTTGAGGCCGGTTGCGCGGGGGCGACCCAGCGCCGCAGCGCCAAGCCTGCTGCGTCAGCCCGCGAGACGATCGAGGTCAAGCAGCGGCGGCCAGAAGCGCGCGCTGGTGATGAAATCGACATTGAGGCTCGCGACGAGATCGTGCTCCGCGCGCGATCGCACATTGTCGACGTAGAAACGCATGCCGGCCGCCGATAGTGCGGCGCGCCAGTGGCGCAGCGACGTCTCGCGCGCTGCAGCGGAGGGGCGCCCGGCCTCATCCGGATGCAGATGCAGCTGGACGCCGCCGGCCCAGGCGCGGGTTTCGTCGAGATCGTTCGGCGCGCGGTGCAGCGCGTGAAATTCAAGCGCTGCCTGGCGGACGTGGCGGCGCAATTGCGCGACCCATTCCGCGAGTTCGCGGGCGCGCGCGCCGTTCTCGATCTCCGCGATCTTGACGACGCAGCGGCGCTGCAAATCCGGATCGGCGGTCGCGAGCGCGCGCAAATATTGATGGCGCGCAGGCGCGTGTCGCATGGTCGATGCATGCACGCTGACGCCGATGAAGCTGCTGGCCTCGATATCGCGCAAGGTCGCGGCCTGCTGGAGCGCGACGCGCAGCAGACGCAGATCGAGCGCGAGGTGATGTGCGCCGTCGGAGAGCCCGAAAGTGCGGAAGCGGTCGTCGTAGCCCATGCGGGCAACCCCGTCGGCGCAGCTCATCGGCACGATGAAATAGCAGGCGATCCGCACGCAGCCTTCACCCGCGCGGCGAGAAGGCGGATCTCATGCTCGGGGGCGGGCGAGGCCAAGGTGAGCATGAGGCCATGGTAGCGTGCGAGCGGTTACGCAGCGTGAACGAGCATGGTTGCCCCGCGCCACATCATGAGCGCTGCGTTCACCGTACGCTGGCCCACGGCCGGCTGAGTTCCGTGGCGCAGGCGATGAGGCCCACCAGCGAGTATGTCTGCGGGTAATTGCCCCACAATTCGCCGGTGGCGGGCGCGATGTCTTCCGACAGCAAGCCCGCCTGTGTGCGCCGTGCGAGAATCTCCTCGAACAAGGCGCGGGCCTCTTCGGTGCGGCCGCAGGCGTTGAGCGCCTGGATGAACCAGAACGTGCAGATGGTGAAGGCCGATTCCGGCATCCCGAAATCGTCCGCCTCGGCGTAGCGCAAGAGGTGCGATCCGCGGCGCAGCTTGGCTTCAACATGCGCCAGCGTGCCGATGAAACGCGGATCGTCGGGCGCGATGAAGCCGAGCTCGGCCAATTGCAGCAGGCTCGCGTCGGCGCCGCCGTCCTCGAACGTGCTGGCGAAGCACTTCTCGTCGGGCCGCCAGGCGCGGGCGATGATCTCGGCGTGCATCTGGTTGGCGCGGGCGCGCCAGAAATCACGCCGCGCCGGCAGCGCAAGCGCCTCAGCGGCGTGCGCGAGGCGATCGCACGCAGCCCAACAGGCGACGGCGGAATAGGTGTGCACGGCCGCCCGCGTGCGGAATTCCCAAAGCCCGGCGTCGGGCTGGTCGTAGACGGCGAAGGCGCGTTCGCCGACGGCTTCGAGCGCGCGGAAGTCTCCCGCGTCGCCCATGCGCAGCAGGCGGTGGTCATAGAAGGATTGCGCCAGCGGCAGGACGATCTGTCCGTACACGTCGTGTTGATCGTGTTCGAAGGCCTGGTTGCCGACGCGAACCGGGCCCATCCCGCGGTATCCGGGAAGCGCGGCGATGCGCTCAGGCAGCGCCGTCTCGAAGCCGATGCCAAAGACCGGCTGCACGTGGCCGCCGCGGGTCAAGTCCAGCAGGTTGCGCAGGTAGCCTAGATAATTGTCGAGCATGTCGGCGACGCCCAGGCGATTGAGCGCGCGGACGACGTAGTAGGCGTCGCGGATCCAGCAATAGCGGTAGTCCCAGTTGCGGCCGGAGCCCGGCGCCTCGGGGATCGACGTCGTCATCGCGGCGACGATGGCGCCGGTTTCCTCAAACATGGACAGCTTGAGCGTGATGGCCGCGCGAATCACGGCCTCCTGCCATTCGAGCGGCAGCGTCAGCGAGCGCACCCAGTCGCGCCAATAGCCGGCAGTCTCGGCGCGCATGCGTTCGCCGTCCCAATAGACCGAGCTCGGGAAGGGCTCGTCAGGCCCCAGATGCATCGCGGCGGGCTGCTCCAGGCGAAACCAGCGTTCGTCCTGGATCGCGGAGACGCCGAGATTGGTGGTGAGGCGCAGCGCGCCCCAATCGCCGAGATAGCGGATGTGGCTGGAGCCGGCGGTGGTGTCGGCGCGGTCTCCGGACCAGCCCTTCACCGGGCGCAGGCGCACGCACACGCGCGGCGCGCCTGCAAGCGGTTTGATCAGCCGGAAGAACGCGAAGGGTCTGTAGACGCGGCCATAGAGACGCGTACGCGGGCAGAAATCGAGTATTTCGACGCGCCCGCCATCGGAAGCCGTCAGCACCGTGCGCAAGACGCAGGTGTTGCGCTCGTAGTGCTGCTCGACGCTGACGCCGTCCTCCAGATCGATCGCCCAGAGACCCTGAAGCGCGGGATCATCCATCTCGGCGCCGCTCAACAGCGCGCTGAACACCGGCGGCCCGTCAAAGCGCGGCGCACAGGACCAGACGAACGCGCCGCGGCGATCGATCAGGGCCGCGGCGGCGCAATTGCCGATCGGGGAAAGATCGATGGTCGCGGCCTTCATGCGCTGAGCGCCGCTATAAACGAATCGCTCCAGGCGTAGACGTCATCCTTATCGACGCCGGCCTTGAGCGCGCGCCAGCGCGCGATGCGTTCGGGCCGGGGCATGTCCAGAGCCAGACGGATGGCTTCGGCGATCTCTTCGCGGCTGAACGGATTGACGATCAGCGCCTCGCGCATCTGGCTGGCCGCGCCGGCGAAGCGGGAGAGGATGAGCACGCCTGGATCCTCCGGGTCCTGCGCGGCGACGAATTCCTTGGCCACGAGATTCATGCCGTCGCGCAGCGGCGTAACGAGCGCTGCGTTGGCGGCGCGGTAGATGCCCGCCAGTTCGTCGCGGCGGTAGCCGGTATTCACATAGCGCACCGGCACCCAGTCGAAGGTGGAGAACGCGCCGTTGATGCGGCCGGTCGCGGCGTCCAGACGCGTGCGCAGATCGCGGTAGGCGTCGACGCCTTCGCGGCTCAGCATGGCGATCTGCAGCAGGAACACCTTCTGGCGGTGCTCTTCGTTGTCGAGCAGATATTGCTCATAGCCGTTGAAGCGCTCCTCCAGGCCCTTTGAATAGTCGAGCCTGTCGACGCCCAGGATCATCTTGCGGCCGGCGAGGCTTGCGCGCATGCGTTCAAACGTGCCGCGGGCTGCATCGGATCTTGCGGCGTCGCCAAACTCGCGGGCGTCGATCCCGATCGGAAAAACGCCGAGGCGGACGCTCTTGCCAAAGGCGCTCGCGCCGTCGGCCGTCACTGCGCCGTCGGCCTCAGAAATGACGTAGCGGGTGAAGGCCTGCAGCCAGTCCTCGGTATGGAAGCCCACGAGATCGTAATCGAATATCGCCCGCACCAGTTCGCGATGGTGGGGCAGCGTGGTCAACAATTGGCGCGAGGGCCAGGGGATGTGCAGGAAGAATCCGATCCGGTTGGCGACGCCGCGGCGCCGCAGCTCACGGGCCAGCGGGATGAGGTGGTAATCGTGCACCCAGATGATGTCGTCGGCGGCGATGAGATGCGTCAGCGTTTCAGCGAAGCGCTCATTAACGCGATCATAGCCTTCGCCGAAGGAGCGATCGTACTCGGTCAGATCGATGCGATAGTGGAAGAGCGGCCAGATCGTCGCGTTGGCGTAGCCAGCGTAATATTCCTCATAATCCTGATGATCGAGATCGACGGTGGCGATGGTGACGTCGTGAACGCGCTCGATCGAGAGCTTGCCGGTGAATTCCGGAATCGTGGCGCCGCTCCAGCCGAACCACATGCCGTCGCTTGCCTTGAGCGCCGCCTGCAGCGCCATGGCGAGGCCGCCTGCGGAGCTTTCGCCCAGCTCGCGCGGCGGGCTCACACGGTTGGATACGGCGATCAGCCGGCCCATGGCGCAACGCTCCGGTCAAACTCGAGTGAAAACGCGCCGCGGCGCAGGGCGGTTTCGATCCATGAGAGCACGGCGTCGGCGTCCGGCAGGATCGCGGCGGCGCTTGTCGTGCGCGGCGGGCCGACGAGCACGCCGGCGCCGCCCAAGCGCCGCGCGGCCAAGAAGCCCGCCTCGTCGGTGAGATCGTCGCCGACGAAAATCGGCGCGGCGCCCGAGAATGGCGGCTCACGCATGAACGCGGCGACGGCGTCGCCCTTGTCGGGGCCGCCGGCGCGAATCTCCACCACCATCTTGCCGTGCTGCACCACCAAGCCATGGCGGGCGGCGCAGGCTTCGGCGAGGGCGCGCGCTTCCGCCGCGCTCGCCGGCGCGGCGCGGTAGTGAATCGCGAGGCTGAGCGCCTTGTCTTCAATCATCACGCCGCTGTGGGCGGCGGCGAACGCCTGCGCCTCTGCACGCGCCAGATTCATGCCCGGCGGCGCCGCGGCGCGGGTGGCGCGCCCATCGGCGCTGCGCCGCTCGAGCCCATGGAGGCCGGCGATCGCTGCGATCCGGCCCTCAAGAATGCGGTCCAGATCCGCGATGGTCCGTCCAGAGACGATTGCGATACGCCCGCCGAGCGCCCGCGCCGCATCCGCGAGCACGGCGCCGCGACGCGAATCGGGGCCGACCATGCGCGGATCAGGCACAATCGGCGCGAGCGTGCCGTCCAGGTCGAGAAACAATGCGGTTTGAGAGAGATCCACGGGCGACTTGCAGCGGTCACAGGGGAAGGAAGGGGATGGTACCGGCCTCGCGCGGCGTGCGCAAATCGGCGCGCCTCGGCGAAGCGGGCTCGCACACGCGCGCGTGAGGGAACCGAGTGAGTCGGTTGGCGTTTTCCAGGACTGAGCCACGAACGCCAACGAAGAAGAAGAGAAAGAACAATGAGTCGAGAAGAACGCTCTTATGATCCGCCAAAGCGGAAGAAGGATCGCTCCGGCTTCGTCATTCGCACCGCGGCGCTGGCGCTGATGAGCGGCGCGGTCGCGCTGATCGTCGTCTACATGATGAACGCGCCGACCGGCAGCCTGACGCCGCCAAGCGATCAGGCAGCGCAGCTGCGCACGGCGCCGCCGCAATTCCGTTCGTTCGAAGAGGCGCCGGCGCTGGAGGAGGCCGCCGCGCCGCAACAAACGCCTGCGTCATTTACGCCTGAGCCTGAGCCTGCTCCGCGGGCGCGTGTCGTCGAAGAGGCGGAAACGGGAGCGCAGCCTTTCGCGCCGACGCCGCTGCCGTTGCCGGAAGCGCCGTCAACGCCGTCATTCAACTCTGCAGCCGAGGGGCCGTCGCCGCTCACCGGTTACGACGGCTAAACGCGCCGCTCATCGCGTGCACAACGAAACGCCCCGCCACGCGGCGGGGCGTTTCGTTGTGCATCCTTTCGCTTCAGGCGGCTTCGGCGCGGCGGCGATGGAAGAACAAGGCTTGCCCGATCGTCGCCTTCAGCGCTGTGCGGTCGAACGGCTTGGTGAGCAGGTACGTCGGCTCCGGGCGCTCGCCGGTCAGCAAGCGCTCCGGGAAGGCGGTGACGAAGATCACCGGCGCGTCCATGTCGGCGAGGATGTCGCTGACGGCGTCGACGCCGGAGCTGTCGTCGGCCAGCTGAATGTCGGCGAGCACGAGGCCGGGACGATGCTGACGGGCCAGGCGCACCGCTTCCTGGCGCGTCCGGGCGATCGCGACGACCGCGTGGCCCAGCTCCTCGGTCAATTCCTTGATGTCCAGCGCGATCATTGCTTCGTCTTCGATGATCAGGACGGTGGTCTCCAGTTCGCGCTCCATTTCAGCCTGTGATTCCGCCGCGAGCCGTTCGGCGTCGGCGGCGGAGACGCCCAAGATCGCGCCGATCTCCTGGAAGGAAAATCCATCGAGCGCGCTCAAGAGCAGCGCTTCGCGGCTGCGCGGCGAGAGGCGTTGAAGCCGCTCCTCGGGGGTGGAGAGGTCGGCAGTCAACCCCGCGGGTGCGTCAGGGCCGCGCAGGCTGCCGCCGCCGCTCGCCCAGATGGTGTGGAAGGTCCGGTACAGGGCGGTGCGCGGGGGGAGATCCTCCGCCAGGCTCGCCTCACCCGCGATAATCGCCTCCAAGGTCGCGCGAACATAGGCGTCGCCGCTCTTCTGTGCGCCTGTCAGAGCCCTTGCGTGGCGGCGCAGATATGGCAGATGCGCAGCGATCGTTTCCTTAAGCGACATGCCCTTCTCCTTCCTGACGCGTCTTTCCGAGACGTCGGGGATGCACCCCGTCCAGGCCAGAAACGCCTCGTCTGAAAAAAGGTTCCAAGCTGGGAACCGAAGCCGCGGAGCGGCGTTCACTTGGCTAGATTTTCCCAGACCGGCTGGATCAAGACTATGGCACGAGCGGATCGACGGACACCAGAAGACGAACCCGGCGAGCGCCGGGAGCCGGGGCCGCGCGATCGCGCGGAAGCGGTCGGCCGGCAACGCGAGATGCACAAGCAGCTGCGCGACATGTTCGACAAGATCGTGGACGAGCCGTTGCCGGACGAGATGTCAAAACTGCTCGACGAGATCGGCCGCAGCGACGACGACACGACAGAGCGCAAGGGCGGGGATCAGCCGAAGGACGGCAGCCGATGAGCCCGCCTGCAAACACCCGCAAGACGCCGGCCGCGACGAATGGTCCGGCGCCCTCCTTCAAGGAAGAGATGATCGGGCTCGCGCCGCAATTGCGCGCGTTCTGCCGGTTCCTGTGCCGCGGCGACGCGCACGCGGCGGACGATCTCGCGCAGGAGGCGCTGATGCGGGCCTGGGCGGCGCGCGACAGCTACCAGCCAGGCACGAACATGCGCGCCTGGATGTTCGTGATCGCGCGCAATCTGCACTATTCGGCGAAGCGCCGGCAGCGGTTCGCGCCCACCTATGGCCATGAGGCGACCGAGAACGATCTGAAGGTCGAGGCCGAGCAGGAGAGCATTCTCGAGCTCAACGAAGTCAGCCGGGCGCTTGCAGTGCTTCCCCGCGACCAGCACGACGCGTTGATCCTGGTCTCCGCAGGCGGCGTCTCGTATGAGGAAGCGGCGACAATTTGCGGCTGTGCGGTGGGCACGATCAAAAGCCGCGTCAACCGCGCCCGCACCGCCCTTATGGCGCTCCTGGAGGAGACGCGCGCGCTGCCGAAGGGGGAGGCTGTGGGGGAACAAGCGCTTGAAACTCTGGTCGAAGAGGCGCGTCGCCTCGTCGACGAACGCTGAGACCAGCGGACGCATAATCCTTGCTGAGAACGCGTCTTGCCGGCGTTCTGTTTCTGGCGAGCTTGCCGGGCGTCGTGCTCGGCGGGATGGAGGCGCATCGCGCCTACATCTCGAGCCAGCAGATCGCGCAGGAAGCGCTGACTCGCACCGCGCGTCAGGTCGTCAGTCGGGTCGAGGAAGTCGTGAACGGCTCCGTGATCCTGGCCGATTCCCTGACGCAGTCGGCTGCGGTCCGGGCGCCGGCGCCGGCGTGCGCCGACATCCTGGCCAACGCGGCTGACCAGTCTGAACGGTTCGCCTTCATCGATCGACTGAACATCCGGGGCGACGTCATCTGTTCGTCAGATCCAACGCGCGTCGGCGCGGGCGCCGCCGATCGCGATTGGATCGAGCAGGCGGTTGCGGCCAATCGCTCCACGATTTCGACTGTGCTGCCGACGCCGGACGGCGCGCGGATCGTCGCGGTGAGCGCGCCGATCCTGCAGCGCGATCGCACCATCGGCCTCGTCATCGCGGGATTGCGCGGGGATTGGCTCATCGCGCGGGTGGCGGAGAATACAGACGGGGAAGACAATTCCATCGTCGTCATGGATGCGGACGGCGCGCCGTTGGCGAGCGCCTCGCGCGGGGCGCCGGAAGCGGACGTGCTTGAAGCGGCGCGGAGCGCTGCACGCGGCGAAAGCTTTGACGCGCGTCGCTATCAAACCGGGCTTGCAAGCTCGCCCGGCGGGGGCTTGAGCGTCGCGATCGTGGCGCCGACGCGATCGGCGGCGTTCGGTCTGCGCGCCGCGCTGATCGGGCTTGCGCCGCTGATCGCGGTGGCGCTGGCGATGGCGGCGGTGTGGATCGTGTTCAACGGCTGGGTCATCCGCTGGGTGGACCGCCTGGTGGAGAGCGCACGCACCGCCTCAGCGGGCCAGTACGAGGCCGCGCCGCTCGAGGGCGCGCCGGCTGAGCTCCAGGTGCTCGGCGCAGCGTTCGACGACGCGGTCATGCGCGCCAACGCGCGGGCGGAGGAATTGACGCACTCGCTCAGCCGAAATCGCGAACTGGCGCGCGAGCTGCACCACCGGGTGAAGAACAACATTCAAGTGTTCACCAGCGCGCTGTCGCGGCAATTGCGGCGCGCGCGCGAGCCGACCGCGCGCTACGCCCTTTCCGAAGCGCGGGCGCGGCTCCTGCCGATCGCGCTGACCTATCGCTTCTCCGCCGCGCCCGAGGACATCACGCGGGTTGATCTTTCCGGGTATCTCGACGAGCTGGCGCGCCAGATCCACAACACGCTCGACGGCGATACGCGCGGCGTCGAACTCGACGTGGAGTGTGATTCAACGGTCGTCGCGATCGATGCGGCGACTGCGATCGGGATGATCGTGACGGAGTGCCTGATCTGCGCCTATTTCTCCAGCGTCGGCATGTCGAAGCCGGAGCTGATGTTGCGGTTCAAGGCCGACGCGGAGGGCGGCGGGCGTCTGGAATCCGGCGTGCGCCGGCTCAATCCCTCACATGACAGCGCCCGGCTCGATGAAGCCCTGGTGCAGCAGCTGGCGCATCAGATCGAGGCGCAGCTGCAGATCGAGCTTGGCCCCCGCGTGGTTCTTACATGGGCGCGGCTGGCGGCGATGGCGGCGATCGAGCCGCCCAGAGAGAACGGCGCAGGCGCGGCGGCGCCGACGCCCGGCTAAGCTTCGTCGGTGAGCAGCGCTGCGCGGAGCGCGCCGATGAAATCGAGTTCGGTGTAAGGCTTGGCGAGGATCGCTGCGTTTTCGTGCCGTTCACGGGCGCGCACGGCATGTCCGCCGGTCGCGAAGATCAGCGCCGCCCCCTGGGCGGCTGCAAGTTCGGCGATCGCAAGCGCTTCTGCCTCGTCCCAGTCGAGATCGATGATCGCGAGATCGCAGGGGTGCTGCTGGAGCGCGGCGCGCGCGTGCTTAACCTCCGTATACGGACCGATCGCGGTTGCGCCTTCGGCTTCAAGCATGCCGCCCAGGTCAAGCGCGACGAGAGGCGAATCGTCGACGATCATCGCGCGGGCGCCGCGCAGACGCGCGGCCAGGCGTTCGCGCTCGGTTTCCGCGAGCGTGAAGGCGGGCGCGGCTTCCTCGCGGCGCAAGCTTGCAATCGGCGCGCGGAGTTCGGCTTCAAGGCCGCCGGGCGCGAAGTTCATGTCGAGCTCCGCGCTCAGATCGCCCTGCGCCAAAGTAGAGATCAGCGTCGAGCCGAAGCCGGTTTCGCGCTTGTCGGCCACGGGCGGGCCGCCGCGTTCGCGCCAGTGCAACACAAACCGCCCGTTCTCGACCGCCCAACGCAGATCGACGCGCCCGTCGGGCGCGGACAATGCGCCGTGCTTTGCGGCGTTGCTGCCCATTTCGAACGCGATCAGCGCCACGGCCATCGCAGCCTTCGGAGAAATGTTGAGATCGGGGCCGGCAAGCGTGATCCGGTCGGCGCCGAGGTGGCTCAGCTGTTCCTGGAGCAACGTCTTCAAGTCGGAGCCCGTCCACTGGCCCCGCGACAATTGCGAAATGGCGCCGGCCATCGCGGTGATCCGACCCTCCAGCGCTTCGGCGAGGGCCTCCTTGCTTGCGGCGCGGCGCGCGGCGCGGGACACCAGCGCCTTCACGATCGCGAGGATGTTCTTCACCCGATGCGTCAGTTCGCCGGCCAGAAGCGCCTGGCGTTCCTGCATGTCGACAAGATCGCTCACATCTGTCGCGGAGACGACGATGTTGCGCACTGCGCCGTTGGAGTCGCGCAACGGCGAAAGCTGCATCACCACAGTCAAAAGGCGGCTCTCGCCCACGCGGAGCTTTTCGCGGTAGGCCGCGGGCGCCGCGCCGGCGCGCGCCGCGTCGATCGCGGCGCGCAGGCGCTCCTGCGCCTCCTCGCTCCAGCTCCACCAATAGGTCTCGGGCAGGGACGCGCCCAAGACGTCGGAGGGCTGGAGGTCGGCGGCGGCGAGGACGGCGCGGTTGGCGCTGAGGAGCGCGCCGCGGTCATCCAGCACCAGGGCCATGACAGAAACGGCGTCGAGGACATGACGCAGGTGATCTTCGCCGGCCCGCAAGGTGGCGAAGGCTGCGGCGCCGGCGCGGATGTTGATCTGCGCGGCGGGCGCCCCAGCGCCGGCGTCGGCGATCGGGCGGACGGAGATGCGGATCGGACCCGCGGCGGATTGCAGATCGTGCGCGGACTCCATCTGGGCGGCGATCGCGGCCTTGACGACGCGGGCGGCGTCCAGGGCGACATCGTTGAACAACGTCTCGAAGGAATCCGCGCGCGCGACGCCGAGAATGTCTGCGGCGCGGACATTGACGAGGAGCGGCTTCAAGTCGGCGTCGACGAATACAATGCCGTCCTCGGCCGGCGCGCGTGCAAGCGCTTGCGCCGCCGTCTTGAGCCACGCGGTCGCATCTGCGTCGCGTTTGGGCCCTTCCAAGGTCGGCGTGGCGGGTTCGTTCAAGGAAACCTCAACAAAGGCGCATGGAGGGGCGCATGCAGGGCGCGCTTCACACGCGGCGCCATGCTGCGGCGTCGATTCTCACTTGGGATGCCAAAGCGCATGTCCAAGATTAAATCCAATCCAGGGATCATGCCAGTTCGAACGGACTCTGTGTCGAAATGTGACAAGGGCCGCAGGAATCCTCCGTTCACCTACATTTCTTGCAACACGATCAAGGTCTCCAAGAAGCGCCGCCGCCACGTCGGGCGGCGGCGAGGATTCGTGGGACGTGGACGACCCATGGGGAGGGAGGCGGGCCGCCTCGTGTTTTGTCGGACGGCGGCTGACGCCGCGTCCAGATTTCAAAACGCGATGTCTGCGCCCAGGTTCCCTTTTTGGAACGCGTCTTTCGAAGGCGTCTCTGCAACGCGCCCGCCCGTGATCGGATGATATCTCAGAATCCGGCGGTTGCAGGGCGGGGGCAAGTTCCGGTAGCACGCCGAAGACCGCGTCAGCGCGCGCGCCGCGCCGACGCTCATTGCACTCGTTAGGAGACTTCATGCGGTCGCTGGACGGCAAGAGCGCCATCGTTACGGGCTCAACAAGCGGGATCGGATTGGGAATCGCCACCGGGCTAGCGGGCGCCGGCGCGCGCGTGATGCTCAATGGATTCGGCGATGCAGACGCCATCGAAACGATGCGAGGATCGCTTGCGCAGACGCATGGAGTCGACGTCGCCTATCATGGCGCGGACATGACAAGGCCTGCTGAGATCGCGGCGCTCTACGAGGCGGCTCTCGCACGGTTCGGCGGCGTCGACATCATCGTCAACAACGCCGGCATCCAGCATGTGTCGCCGGTCGAGGATTTTCCAATCGACAAGTGGGACGCCATCATTGCGATCAATCTCTCCGCCGCGTTCCACCTGACGCGCGCATCCTTCAGCGCGATGAAGGCGAAGGGGTGGGGACGGATCATCAACCTCGCGTCCGCGCATGCGCTGGTGGCCTCGCCGTTCAAGAGCGCCTATGTCGCGGCCAAGCATGGATTGTTGGGCTTCACCAAGGCGGTGGCGCTCGAAGGCGCCGAGCGCGGCGTGACCTGCAACGCGATCTGCCCCGGCTATGTGCGGACCGCGCTGGTGGAGAAACAGATTCCGGACACGGCGAAGGCGCGCGGCATTAGCGAAGAAGCGGTTGTGCGCGATGTGCTGCTGGCGGCGCAGGCGACGAAGGCATTCGTCACGGTGGAGCAGCTCGGGGCGCTGGCGGTGTTTCTCTGCAGCGACGCGGGGGCGCAGATCACCGGGGCGGCTCTGCCGGTCGACGGCGGCTGGACGGCGCACTAGAGCCTCTTGAACAGAAATTGCTGCAGCGAAGCGGGACGATCCGTCACAAAAGTCGGGTTGCGCCGCCCGGTGCGCGCCGCCATCGTGCGCGGCGATTGTGGTTTCCGGGAGCGGCGCGTGCGACATTGGCTTTGGGTGCTTGTTCTGCCGCTGCTGGCGTCGTGCGCGAGCACGCCGGCGCCGATCGTGCCGGCGGTGCGCGAGACGGAGGCAGTGAGCGCCGCCGGCGACGCGGCCGATGATCCCGCGATCTGGGTTCATCCGCAGGCGGAGCGTTCCCGCGTCGTCGCCACGCAGAAGCAGGGCGGGCTCTACGTGTTCGATCTACAAGGCCGGATCGTTCAGGAGGTTCGGGGCGGACGACCCAACAATGTCGATCTGCGCGACGGGTTCTCCTGGCCGGAAGGCGCAGCGCCGGTCGTGGGCGCAAGCGACCGGTCCGACAACGCGATCGTGCTCTGGCGGCTCGATCCCGAGACCGGCGTCCTCGATCCTGCCGCACGGGCGCGGATTCCCACCGGGTTCGGGGAAGTCTACGGCTTTTGCCTCGGCCGCGACGCGGAGGGGCAATTCTACGCGGTCGCCACCGAGAAGGAGGGCGAGGTCGGGGTGTGGGCCATCTCGCCGCGCGAAGGCGGGATCGAGCAGCGCCGCATCGTCACATTCAATCTCGGCAGCATCACGGAAGGCTGCGTCGTCGACGATGAAGCGGGGGTGCTTTACCTGGCGCAGGAGCTCGTCGGCATCTGGCGCACGCCGCTGACGGACGCGACCGGCGCGGCGCGGGCGATGGTCGATCGTGTCGGCGAGGGGCGCCTCGTCGCGGATGTCGAGGGGCTGACGCTCTATCTGCCGGCGAGCGGGCCGCGCTATCTCATCGCGTCGGTGCAGGGGCGGAGCCGCTACGCGGTCTATGAGCGCGACGGCGAAAACGCCTATGTCGGCTCGTTCCGTGTGGGCGCGTCAGCCGACGGCTCGGCGGACGCGGTCAGCGGCACGGACGGGATCGACGTCGTCGCAGCGCCGCTTGGCGCGGACTTTCCGCGCGGGCTGTTTGTGGTGCAGGACGACGAGAACCGCGCGCCGAACGCGCTGCAGAACTTCAAATACGTCTCCTGGGCGGATATCGAGATGGCGCTGATCGCGGCGCGGGAGGCGCAGCCATGACGCTTTCGTTCGATTTCTATTTCTCCTTCCGCAGTCCCTATTCCTACCTCGCGACGCCGCAGATCGAGGCGTTGCTCGCGCAGTACGACGCCGCGGCGCGGATGCGGATCGTGCTGCCGATCGCGGTGCGCATTCCCGGCTTCTTCCAGACCGTGAATCCGCTCTGGCCGCCCTACCTCATGCGCGACACGCTGCGGATCGCGCAGATGAACGACATCCCCTATCGCTGGCCGCGGCCCGATCCGATCGTCCAGGATCCGATGACGCGCATGGTGGCCGAGGATCAGCCCTACATCCACCGCGTGAGCCGGCTGGGGGCGGCGGCCGAGCGCGCGGGGGCGGGGTTCGCGTTCGTCCGCCGGGCGGCCGCGGCGGTCTGGTCAGGCGCGATCGACAATTGGCACGAGGGCGACCACCTCGCCGCGGCGGCGCGCGGCGCCGGGCTCGATCCCGCAGCGCTGGACGCGGCCATCGCCGCGGACCCTGCCGGGCACGATTCCGAGATCGAAGAGAACCAGGCGGCGCAGACCGCCGCCGGCCATTGGGGCGTGCCGCTTTTCGTGTTCGAGGGCGAGCCGTTCTTCGGCCAGGACCGCATCGACCATCTGCTCTGGCGCATGAAGCAGCGGGGGCTCGCCTCGCGCGGGTGAATTACGATCCCGCAAGGCGCGCCACATGCGCCGCGGACGCAGCCGCGTGTGCGGTTTTCCAGCTTTCGCGAGCCTCGCGGCTTGTCATGCCCGCTCAGCCGTTCCAGATTCCCGAAGCCTCAGATTCTTGAACGCCCAAGCCCTGGGGACGAGCCGGAGCGCCTCAAGCATGTCGATGCTGTTCAGCATCATTTCGGCCACACGGTGTCGCTCCGTGCATCACCATCTGGCGGTCGACGCGCTGCGCTTCCTGGAGGGCCCGGACGCGGCGCAGTGGCGGATGCTGCTGCTGCATCACCACGATCAGTATCTCAAGGGCGCGAAGGCGCCCGACGAGGTGTTCAAGGACTTCAAAAATCACGTCCTGCATGTGCGCAGCGGCGAATGGGGCGGCGCGATCGACGCGGCGGCGGAATGGCGCAAACGCACTGTGCGGGCGATGCAGGAAAAGGATTGGGCGCACACGGCGTGGTGCGCCGGCGTCATGAGCCATTACGTGGTCGATCCGTTCCAGCCGTTCCACACCCACCAGACCGAGGAAGAGAACGTCATCCATCGCGCGGTGGAGTGGAGCTTCTTCAAATCCTACCGGCAGTTTCAGGCGATCATCGAACGCGAGCTCGGCGGCTATCCGGCGCTTGCGCCGCTGGAGGGCGACGATTGGCTTGCGCAGATGCTGCGCGGCGCCGCGCGAGACTCGACCAAGCATTACGAGACGATCGTCGACCACTATAATTTCCCGGTCGGCGCAAAGCGCCCGACCGAAGGTCTCGACGAGACGTTGCGCCAGGCGATCGCGCCGCTCATCGCGCGCGCGACGGTGAGCTGGGCGCGGGTGCTGGACAAACTGGCCGCTGAGGCGGCGGTGAAGCCGCCGCGCGTCGGCGGCGCGCTGCAGGCGTTCTTCATGACGCTGGAGACCCCAATCCAGAAAATCCTCGCCGCGATCGCGGATTCCGGTGAGCGGGCGCAGGTGGCGGCGCAGTACGAAGAATTTCGCAAGACCGGAAAAGTGCGCCAGACGCTGTCGGAGGACGAGACCACCGTCCGCGCCCTGCATGCGGCGGAGGTGCTGGATACGCCGCTCAGTTCGCTGGATGCGCGGTGGCCGCGCGAGATCGGGACCGCGCATGCGCCGGGCCGGCGGTCGCGCAAGGCCAAGAGCAGGTCGCCGGCGCCGGCGAAGGCGGCGGCCAACACCGCGCCCGCCGCGACGCCGCACCCCCCGCCGCCCGCGGATCCGGCGCCGGCCGGCAAGGCTGCGCGCGGCAAGAAGGCGGCGGCGCGGGCTGGCGCTCCCGCGCCTTTGGCTGCGCCCGAGCCTCCCCCGCCGCCGCCAGCGGCGCCGGCCCCGTCACCATCGCCGTTCTTCAATCCCGCCGGCGGCGCGCCGAGCGAGCCCGCGCCGGCGTTCAAGTCGGCGTTCACAGAGGCGCCTGCTCCGGCGCCCGCTCCGCCGCCGCCTGCGCCCGTGCGCGAGACGCCGCGCGCCGCGCCATCGCTTGAGCCGGAGCCGCGGCCGCTCCTCTTGACCAAGAAGGCCAAGAAGAAGCGCGGCAAGGACGCCGCGCCCGAGCGTGCGGAATTCTGTCTGCGCGGCGACAGCCCGGTGCAGGATGCGCCGTCGATCGGGCCGAAGACGGCCAAACGCTTCCACGCCATCGGGATCCGCACCGTGTCTGATCTGCTTGCGCTCTCGCCGGCGACGGCTGCGGTGCTGCTGAACACGCGCTTCATCACGTCGGTCGATGTGTCTGACTGGCAGGCGGAGGCGGTGCTCGCGTGCACGCTGCCGAATCTGAAGAGCCGAGAGGCGCAGGCGCTCGTCGCGTGCGGGCTCGCCGATGTCGAAGCGATCGCGGACGCCGATCCGAAGGCGCTGGCCGAGGGCCTCCGCGTCTGGGCGACGAGCAGCGAAGGTCAGCGCGCGTGGGGCAAGGAAGAGCCTGGAGAGGACGATGCGCGGACGCTGATCGACCGCGCCAAGCGCGCGCTCGTGGAGCAGCCGAAGACGTTGGCCTAGTCCTCCGTGTGCGGATTATGCGGCCTGAGGCCGGCTCCGTCATTCCGGGTCTCCGCTTCGCTTCGCCCGGAATGAGGGAGGTTCGCGCGGAGCTCCAGGAAACAGGCTGCCTGGCTGTCCTAGATTCCCAGAATCGCGAGAACGCCGGCGGTGGCCATCAGCGGGATGCCGACGGCCGTGAGCATGGAGGCGACGACGCGCTGCTGCTTCATGTTGCGGCGCATGCCGGGGATGGTGTGATCCTCGCGCGGCGCCAGCGTCCAGCGGCACATCAGGTAGAACGTCGCGGTCAGCGCCGCGATCAGCGCGCCGGCCAGCGCGCCGGAGAGCAGCGCAAAAACGCCCATCGCCAAGCACAGAATCGCCAACGAGAAATGGCCCGACTTGATCACGCGGCGGACGTGGCGATCGGCGCTGCCGTAATCCATGTCCTTGAACGAGACCGGCGCGACCACGAAGGAGAAAAGCGCCGTCCAGCCGATCGTCATGCCGGTCAGGAAGAGCGCGAGGAGGAGGGTGGCGTTGTGCAGAGCGTCCATGGCGCCGGCGTTAGCACGAGTCGCGCCCAGCCCAGCGCTTCGCCTTGCATAAAGCGGGATGAAGCGTTCTGCTCAAGCAATTGTTCCGAAGCCGATCAATTGCGATATGCGCGTCGCCGCTAGTAGGTGAAGCGCTCGCCGACCAGCTCTTCGCTCTTGGCCCAGAGCGCGTCGGCGTGGGCGGGGTCGAGGGCGTAAGCGCGCACGCCGGTGCGGGTCGTTGGGTCATCGGTGCGCGCTGCGACGCCGCAATCTTCGCAATAACGGCCGCCGACGTCGTCGCCGGGCGCGACGATCGCTGCCCAGACCGTGGTGGCGGCGCCTTGCGGGACGGTCTTGAACTTGAACGAGGAGACGCCGCGGCCGCCGGTCATCTGGTCAATCAGTTCAGGCGTCAGGTGGCGGCCGAGCTCGGTCATGATGCCGCCGGGATGGACGGCGGCGGCGCGGACGCCGCGGCCTTTCAGGCGCTTGTCGAGACCGACCGCGAACAGCGCATTCGCCGTCTTCGATCGTCCGTATGCGGCCCATTCTCCGTACGGCGTGCGTTCGAAATTCGGATCGTCGAGATCGACGTCGGCGAAGCGATGGCCGGAGGAGGAGAGGATGACGATGCGTGCAGGCGTGTTGAGCGCCGGCGCGAGGCGGTTCACGAACACGAAGTGGCCAAGGTGATTGGTGCCGAACTGCATCTCGAAGCCGTCAGCAGTCTTACCGAACGGGCACGCCATCACGGCGGCGTTGGCGATGACGACGTCGAATTTGGCGCCGTTCGCCACGAGCGCGTCCGCCGCCTTGCGGCAGGACGCGAGGGAGGCGAGATCAAGCTCAACGAGGTCGATCTCGCCGGCGCCGGCGTCGCCCAGCGCACGGCGCGCCTTTGAGAGGTCGCGGACGGCGGCGACGACGGTTGCGCCGCGCGCCTTGAGCGCGCGGACGGTTTCGACGCCGAGGCCGGCGGAGCCGCCGGTGACGAGGATGCGCTTGCCGGACAGATCGACGCCGGCGAGCACGTCGTCGGTCGTGGAGTCGGCGCCGAATGCGGTCATGGTGTTTCCTCCCTGAGTTTTGCAAGCAGCACGGTGTCGCGCGTGCCGAGATGGGTGATCCAGTTCTGGCGCAGCAGGCCTTCGCGGCGGAAGCCGGCGCGCTCGAACAGGCGGAGCGAGGCGGCGTTGTCGGGGTCGATGTCAGCGACGAGACGGTGGAAACCGGATGCGAAAGCGTGGTCGATGACGGCGCGCAGCGCGTCCGACATCAGCCCTTTGCCCTGCGCGTCGCGGCGGATGAGGAGGCCGATCTCGCCGACGCCGTCGCGGAGGGTGAACACAGAGATGCGGCCGAGCGCTTCGCCGCCGGCTTCGGTGATCGCCCAGCTCGCGCTCTTGGCGATGGTGGCGGCGATATAGGCGCGCGTCTGGTCGAGACTCGCGTGCGCGGGTTCGGACCAGAACAGGTGCACCGCGGGATCGCTATGGGCGATATAGAGCGCGGGCGCGTCGTCGATCGTCAGTGGACGGAGCGTCACCCGCGCACCGTGCAGGATGGGCGGCGGCGTCACTCGGCCGATGCTTTGGCGCGCTGGCTGGCGCGCTGCTTGACGCTTTCGCTCTTCAACTGGCCGCAGGCGGCGAGGATGTCGCGTCCGCGCGGGGTGCGGATGGGGGAAGCGTAGCCGGCGCGGTTGAGGATCGCGGCGAAGGCCTCGATCGTCTCCCAGTCGGAGCATTCATAGGCGGTTCCGGGCCAGGGATTGAACGGGATGAGGTTGAGCTTGGAGGGGATGCGCTTCAGCAGGCGCACCAGCGCCTTGGCTTCCGCGGGCGTATCGTTGACGCCTTTCAACATGACGTATTCGAAAGTGACACGCTTGGCGTTGGAAAGCCCAGGATAGTCACGGATGGCCGCGAAGAGGGCGTCGAGGTCGTATTTCCTGTTCAGCGGCACGAGCTGATCGCGCAGCTCATCGTTCGTCGCGTGCAGGGAAATCGCCAGCATCGCGCCGGTGCGTTCGCCGAGCTCCCTGATCTTGGGCGCGACGCCCGCGGTGGAGACGGTGATGCGGCGGCGCGAGATGGAGATGCCGTCGCCGTCGGAAATCACATCGATCGCGGCGGCGACGTGGTCGAGATTGTAGAGCGGCTCGCCCATGCCCATGAACACGATGTTGGTGAGGACACGCTCCCCGTCGTTCAGCGGCCGCTCGGGCGTCGGCCATTCGTTCAGCGCATCGCGGGCGATCATCACTTGCGCGACGATCTCCGCGCTCGTCAGGTTGCGGACGAGTTTTTGCGTGCCGGTGTGGCAGAAGGTGCACGTCAGCGTGCAGCCGACCTGGCTCGATACGCAGAGCGCGCCGGAGCGACCAACGTCCGGGATGAACACGCACTCGACCTCTGCGCCGTCGGCGAGGCGGATGAGCCATTTGCGCGTGCCGTCTGTGGAGATTTGCGCGGCGGTGATCTCCGGGCGCTCCAGCGTGAAGTGATCCGCCAGCAGCGCGCGCAGCGCCTTGGCGACGTTCGACATCGCCGCGAAGTCACGGACGCCGTAATGGTAAATCCAGCGCCACAATTGCTCGGCGCGCATCTTCGCCTTCTTTTCCTCAACGCCGACGCCGATCAGGCGCGCGCGCAGCTCCTCGCGGGTCAGGCCGACGAGGGACGGGCGCGCCGCGGCGGCGGCGCTGGGCATGGCGTCGATGAGGACGGGCATGGGCGGTGAATTAATGCAGGCGGGACGGATTTTCCAGAGCGGATGTCGCACGGCGCTGGGCGGGCGTGGGCGATCCGGTTAAGAAGCGGCCAAAGACTCGCAGGAGGAAAGCATGGCGGACGGAATCCGGCTCCTCATCGGGACGCGCAAGGGCGCTTGGATCTATCGCAGCGACGGCGCGCGCAAATCATGGGATGTGACCGGGCCGATCATGCTCGGCCACATCATCAATCACGTCGTCTGCGATCCGCGCGACGGCAAGACGCTGATGATGGCGGCGAAGACCGGGCACCTGGGGCCGACGATCTTCCGCTCCAACGATGATGGCGCGACATGGAAGGAAGCCGAGAAGCCGCCGGCGTTTCTGAAGAGCGATGAACCCAATGCGCGCGCGGTGAGCCACACGTTCTGGGTGGAGCCCGGGCATGCGAGCGAGCCGGGCGTCTGGTGGGCGGGCGCATCGCCGCCGGGCCTCTTCCGCAGCGCCGATGGCGGCGCGACGTGGGAGAATGTCGCCGGCTTCAACGAGCATCCGAAATACTGGGACTGGTGTCCGCCGGACGGCGGGACGCCGGATGGCGCGCTGCTCAACCAGATCCAGATCGATCCGCGCGACAAGGCGCACATGTATATCGCGACATCGACCGGGGGCGTGTTCGAGAGCCGCGATTACGCGGCGAGCTGGGCGCCGCTGAATCAGAACGTCGAGGCGAGCTTCTTTCCTGATCCGTACCCGGACTATGGGCAGGATGCGCATTACATCGCCGTGCATCCCGCAATGCCGGATCGACTCTATCAGCAGAACCATTGCGGCATCTATCGGCTCGATCGGCCCGGCGACCGCTGGGAGCGGATCGGAAACAACATGCCGAAAGAGATCGGCGATATCGACTTCACCATCATCGCGCATCCGCGCGAGCCCGACACCGCCTGGGTGTTCCCGATGGACGGCACGGAGGTGTGGCCGCGCACGAGCCCGGGCGGCAAGCCCGCCGTCTACCGCACGCGCGACGCGGGCGCCTCATGGGAGCGGCAGGATCGCGGCTTCCCCCCGGCGCAGGCGTGGTTCACGGTGAAGCGGCAGGCGTTCTGCGCGGACGCCGGCACGCCGCTCGGGCTCTATCTCGGCGCCACCAATGGAGAGGTCTGGATGAGCGACGACGAAGGCGTGCATTGGCGCTGCATCGCGGCGCATCTGCCGGAAATCTATTCCGTGGTCGCGGCGCCGGCGTGATCAGCCCGATGATCAATGTCGTCATCCCCTCGCAGCTGCGCTCTTACACGGACGGCGCCGTGCGCGTCGAAGCGGCTGGCGCGACGATCGACGCCGTGCTCGATGCGCTCGACGCGCGCTATCCCGGCATCAAGTTCCGCGTCATCGACGAGCAGGGCGCCATCCGCCCGCACATGCGCCTCTTCGCCAACGGCGCCCTGGCGCGCCGCATCGATCTTGCGCTCGCGGACGGGGACGAAGTCTTCATCGCCGGCGCGCTGAGCGGGGGATGATTCATTCGGCGATCGCTTCTTCGACGTCGCGAAGGCGGTCCTTGCCGAAATAGAGGTCGTCGCCGACATAAAAGCTCGGGATGCCGAAGGCGCCGCGGGCGGCGGCCGCTTCAGTGTTGGCGAGCAGCTTGGCTTTGACGTCGTCGTCTTTCGTGCTGGCGAGGAGCTTATCCGCGTTCAGGCCGGCGGCGGCGAAGGCTTCGCTCCAGACCGCGGGATCGTCCATCTTCCTGCCGTCTTCCCACATCGCCTTGAAGCCGGCTTCTACGTAAGCGGGGAGGACGCCGTCGCGTTCGGCTGCCACAGCGCCCCGCATCAACAACAACGTGTTGACGGGGAAGTGCGGGTTCATCGCGAACTTGTCGAGCTTGTGCTTGGCCACGAAACGGCGCAGCTCCAGCGCTTCGTACGCCAGCTTGTTGGGGATGGCGGCGAAGGCGAGCATGGGCGCCTGGTTGCCGGTGAGCTTGAAGAGGCCGCCGAGAAGCACGGGCGTATACGTGAACCTGGCGCCGGTGCGCGACTCGATCTGCGGGATGATTCGATGCGCCAAATAGGCGTTGGGGCTGCCGAAATCGAAGAGGAATTCAACGGTCTTCACCACGTCTCTCCATAGGGGCGCAGATCGAGTTCGAAGGTCCAGGCGTCGCGCGTCTGGGTGTGGAGCATCCAATAGGCCTGCGCGATCGAGGCCGGGTTCATCAGCACGTCGTCCGGGAGATTTGCGACAGCCGCTTCGCCGCGCGCGGCTTTGATCCGATCACGGACGAACGCGGTATCGACGCCGGCGTCGATGATGAGGTGTGCGACATGGATGTTTTTTGGCCCCAGTTCGTGGGCCATGGATTGCGCCACCATGCGCAGGCCCGCCTTGGCGCTGGAGAAGGCGGCGTAGCCGGCCCCGCCGCGCACGCTCGCGGTCGCGCCGGTGAAGAAGATCGAGCCCTTGCCATGTTTCAGCATGCGGCGTGCGGCTTCGCGGCCGGTGAGAAAGCCTGCGTAGCAGGCCATTTCCCACACCTTGCGGAAGACGCGCTCGGTCGTGTCCAGGATCGGGAAGTTCACGTTTGCGCCGGGATTGGCGATGCACACTTCGAGCGGCGCGTGCTGATCGGCCTCTTCCAGAAACGCCGTGATGTCCTCTTCCTTGCGCGCATCGAGGCCGCGGGCGAAGCAGCGCCCGCCGGCGGCTTCGATCTCGGCCTTCAGCGGTTCGAGCTTTTCCGCCGTGCGGCGCCCGGCGAACACCGTATAGCCCTCTGCGGCGAATTTGCGCGCGATGGCCGCGCCGATGAAATCGCCGGCGCCGACGATGGCGGCGGTCGCGTTGCGGGCAGGCATGGGCGCCTCCGTCCTGGAACACGGTCTAGTAAGTCTTGAAAGTGCACTGAGTCAATGGCAAGCCTGCCGGATGCGATGGGATGAGCTTGATCGGGAGGCCTGCTCGCTGGCGCGCGCGCTCGCGGTGATCGGAGATCGCTGGACGCTGCTCGTGCTGCGCGAGGCGTTTCTGCGCGTGCGGCGGTTCGACGATTTCCAGGCGCGGCTGGGGATCGCGCGGCGCGTGCTCGCCGAACGGCTGGCGCATCTGGTGGATGAAGGCGTGCTCAAGAAGGTCGCTTATCAGGACCGGCCGGTTCGGTACGAATACCGGCTGACGGAGAAGGGCCTCGGGCTCTATCCGGCGCTCCTGTCGCTCGTGCACTGGGGCGATCAGCACTATGCAGGCCGCAAAGGGCCGCCGGTGCTGCACCGCCATCTCGCATGCGGGCACGATTTCCGCGGCGTGCTGACATGCTCCGTATGCGGAGAGGCGGTGGAGGCGCGGGAGGTGGCCGCGCATCCGGGGCCCGGCGCGAAACGGCGATAGTCTTCCTTCAGTGTCTCCGATGTAGATTCCTCCGTCATTCCGGGGCTTGCGAAGCAAGAACCCGGAATGACGGACGATGGTGGTTCAGAAAGCGACTGGCGTCAGCGCTTGTTCTTCGGCTTTTCGCTCATCTCCGGGGCCGGCCCGCCGGGCATCAGCGGGCGGGCCGGATAGCCGCCGAGCGAAAGCGTGCGGTCATACATCAGGATCGCGCCGGCGATTCCGACATTCACGCAGAATTTCGTCGGTATCCGGACGATGTGGGCGCAGCGCGCCTGCAGCGCGTCCGACAGCGAGCCGCGTTCGCGGCCAAGCACATAGGCGGCGGCGGCAGGATGCTTGAAGCGCGGCAGGTCGATCGCGTCGTCGGTGAGCTCGACGCCCACGAGCGCACAGCCGCGCGGCAGGCGCAGATCGTCCAGCGTCGGCCACGCATAGTAGGGAACCGAATCGAACGTGCGCGAGGTGTCCGCGTTGTAGGCCTCGCGCACTTTGGGGGCGGCGTTGATGGTGAAGAAAAAGCTCGCGCCGAAGGCGTGGGCGGTGCGCATCAGCGCGCCCATGTTCATGGGCTTGGAAATTTCCTCCACGCCGATGCCGAAATAGCCGCGCATCACCTGAATGTCTTGACCTCGCGCGCGCCGGCGCTGGTGGCCCAGGCGCGCTTCATGCCTTCGCTGACGAAGGGCAGCGCGACCGCGCCGTCGGCGTCGACCGCGATGAGGCCGCCGTCGCCGCCGAGCGTCTCCATGTCGGCGAGCGCGCCCGCGGCTGCGGCATGCAGGGACTGGCGCGCGTAGAGCATGCGCGCAGAGACGTCCGCCGCGACATTGGCGCGGATGAAGAGTTCGCCCTGACCGGTGCACGAGACGGCGACGCGCTGATCCGCCCAGGTGCCTGCGCCGATCAGCGGCGCATCGCCCACCCGGCCAGGCATCTTGCGGAGCAGCCCGCCGGTTGAGGTGGCGGCGGCCAAACGCCCCTGAACATCGCGCGCGACGGCGCCGACTGTGCCGTGGGCCAGTTCGCCCGGGGCCACCAAGCGAGACGAAGCGGGGGTGTAGTATGCGCCCGGATCGTCGATGCGCGCCATGCCGGCGGCGGCGCAGAATTTCTCCGCGCCGCCCGCTGCGAGCAACACGTGGGGCGTCTTCTCCATCACCGCGCGCGCACACGCGATGGGCGATGCGAAGCCGCGCAGCGCTGCAACGGCGCCGGCGCGGCGCGTGGGGCCGTCCATCACGGCGGCGTCCAATTCCCAATCGCCGTCGGTGTTGGGGCTCGACCCCTTGCCGGCGATGTGAAGCCCGCTCGCCTCCAAGGCCGCGACCATCCCGACGACGACGTCGAGCGCGGCGTCGCCGGCGGCGAGGCGGGCTGCGCCGTCATCGAGGAGCGCCCGCATATGCGCTTCCTCGCGCTCGTAGTTCTTGTCCCGTACGGGGCCTGCGCCGCCATGGAGAGCCAGCGCCCAGATGTCAGTCATGGCCGCGTGATACGACGCAAGGCGCGGGGATGCGAGCAGCTTTCCACGGCGGCGCACGCCGTGTGAGGCGGAGGGTTCGAATTCACGATTTCCGTTCCGGCGCGCTCTTGGCGCGGGCGGCCCGCTTCTCTAGCGTGGCCGCTGAAATCGTCTCGGCATGACAAGGGAAGCAAGCATGAAGGCGCTGTTGAGCAAGGCGACCGGCGGACCGGAGACGCTGGTTCTGGAAGATGTGCCGGATCCGACGGCCGGCAAGGGCGAGATCGTCATCAGCGTGAAGGCGGCGGCGGTGAACTTCCCGGATTCGCTGATGATCCAGGATCTCTATCAGTTCAAGCCGGAGCGGCCATTCGCGCCGGGCGGCGAGATCGCGGGCGTGATCAAGTCTGTCGGGGAGGGCGTGTCGGGCTTCAAGGCGGGCGACCGCGTGCTCGCGTCATGCGGCTGGGGCGGGTTTGCGGAAGAGGTGAAAGTCCAGGCGGCGGGACGGACCTACAAGATCCCGGATGCGATGCCGTTCGACGAAGCCGCATCGCTGCTGATGACGTACGGCACCTCGCATCACGCGCTGAAGGACCGTGCGCAGCTCAAGGCGGGGGAAACGCTGCTGGTGCTCGGCGCCGCGGGCGGCGTCGGCGTTTCCGCGGTCGAGCTGGGCAAGGCGATGGGCGCGACCGTGATCGCGGCGGCGTCGAGCCAGGAGAAGGTGGATTTCGCGAAGGCGGCGGGCGCGGACGTCGGGCTCGTCTATCCGCGCGCGCTGGATCGCGCCGCGCAGAAGGAACTCTCGGAATCGTTCAAGCAAGCCGGCGGCGGCGGCGTGGACGTCGTCTATGACAGCGTGGGCGGCGATTATGCGGAGCCGGCGATCCGGGCGCTCAATTGGGAGGGGCGCTTCCTGGTGATCGGCTTCCCGGCGGGGATCCCCAAAGTGCCGCTCAATCTCGCACTGCTCAAAGGCTGCCAGATCGTGGGCGTCTTCTGGGGCGCGTTCGTCGCGCGGCATCCGGACCGCAACGCGGCCAACATCCAGGAGCTGTTCGACTACTACGCCGCCGGCAAGATCAAGCCGCGCGTGTCCAAGCACTATCCGTTGGAACGCGGCGGGGACGCCATTCGGGAGTTGATGGATCGCAAGGCCACAGGAAAAATCGTCGTCTCGATGGGTTAGAGACGTTCTGAACAAGGCAAACACCTCCGTCATTCCGGGCATGACGACGTCGCGATCCGGAATGACGACATTTGGACCTTCTTCAGAGCTTCCCTAGGTTCTCGCGCGGACGACTTAATATAGAGGGACGGAATCATGGGCGAGCGGCTCAGGAACAAGGTCGCAGTCATCACCGGGGCGTGCTCGGGCATCGGGCTCGGCGCGCTGGAGCTCTTCGTGGAGGAGGGCGCGTCGGTGATCGCGGCCGACATCCAGGACGATGTCGGCCAGCAATTGGAGATGCGGTTCGGGCAGAAGGTCCGCTATGCGCATTGCGACGTCACCAAGACCGAGCAGATCAAGGGCGCGATCGATCGCGCCGTCGCGCAGTTCGGCGGGCTCGACATCCTGTTCAACAATGCGGGCGCGGGCGGCGTGCGCGCGGGCGTTGAGGACATGGACCTCGACGGCTGGGACCAGACGCATGCGCTCTTGCTGCGCAGCGTGGTCGCGGGATGCAAGTTCGCCGTGCCGCATATGAAAGCGCGGGGCGGCGGTGCGATCGTCAACACGTCCTCGATCACAGCGCTGCAGGCGGGTTACGGGCCGATCTCTTATTCCGTGGCGAAGGCGGGCGTGCTGCATTTCACGCGGCTCGCGGCGGCGGAGCTTTCGGCGCACAAGATCCGCATCAACGCGATCTGCCCGGGCTTCATCGCGACCTCGATCTTCGGATCCAGCCTCGGCATGACGCGTGAAGCCGCGAACCAGATGGCGGCCATGCTGGCGGAACGGGGCGCGCGGGTGCAGCCGATCGGGCGCGCGGGGGCGCCGCGCGACATCGCCGAGGCGGCGCTTTTCTTCGCGTCCGACGCCGGCGCGTTCGTGACCGGCACGCACCTCGTCGTCGATGGCGGGATCACGATCGGGCCGCGGCACAGCTGGGACATGGAAGGCCCCAATCCGCTGCTCGACATGCTGGGCATCACGCCGGAGCAGGCGCAGGCGATGCGGCTGGCGCAGAAGCCAGGGTAAGGCCGGCGCGCGCACTGCGGTCGCGGTTCGACGCAAGGTTTGCGCATCGCGACTTGCGGAAAGACGGAGTCAGCTTTTCACCGATAAGCGACATTGAACGCTTCTGCTCCAAGTCGTAGCATTTCTTATGCGTTGGGTTGCGGTGGCACTCGCCTGTTCTATCGTTTTCGCCTGCGTCGCTGAGCAGCCGGAAAGCGCCCGTACTGTTGCCGCTTACGAAGTTCCGCTCCCATCTGCGCAAGATCGGGCTGAGTTTCTGTCGATAGTTGGCGAAGTAGCGAGAGCTGAGGGACTGCATGTAGATTCCGCCACGCCGCAGCAGCTTCAAAGGACCGCCGAAGCCATTCCAACAGCGGAGAGGACTATTCACGCCGCAGTTTGGCGCGGTGAAACGGACGATGAATCGGAGGCGGTGATCATGGATCAGCATGATCATTTAGGGCAAGTCTGGGTCATGTTCTTGCGAGGTGAAGACCCGCCACTTGCGACCAGATTTCGTGACCGTGTCATGCGGGAAATCATGGTCCGCTGGCCAGAGACTTTGTCTCTGCCCATCACTGCCAACGGCAGGATTCCGCTGCACGGCGATCTTGTCCGAACAGCGGAAGGGTACGTCGTCAATCCGGCCGCCGCGTCGAGATACGCCGAGCGGCCGCCTTCGTGATGGGTCCACTTAGGTTCTTCGCAAGGCCCGGAATGACGGAGTCCGTTCTTCGCCGTAAGCCGCCGCATTGACGCGCCGCCCGCTCAGGCGGAAGCTGGCGTGTGGCTTCCTTCTCGACCGCTCAGCTCGCGCCCAATGTGCGGGGCGCGCTGTGGATGCTTGCGTCCGCGGCGACGTTCACGGCAATGACGACGCTGATCAAATATCTCGGCGACGATTATCCCGCAGCGCTGCAAACCTTCTATCGGCAGGCCGCCGGGTGCGTCGTGCTGCTGCCGCTGATCGCGCGCAATCCAGTGGGCGTGTTTCGCACGAGCCGGCCCGGGATCCTCCTCTTCCGCTCCGCTGCCGGCACGGTGGGGATGATCCTGGGCTTCTACGCCTATCAGATGATGCCGTTGGCGGACGCCAACGCGCTGTCGTTCACGCGCACGCTGTGGCTCGTGCCGCTGGCGGCGCTGGTGTTGCGCGAGCAGGTGGGGCCGCACAGAATCGGCGCGACGCTGGCGGGGTTCATCGGCGTGCTGATCATGCTGAAGCCGGGCGGCGAAGGCGCGTTCACGTGGCCCGCGCGTGCGGCGCTGGCGTCGGCGTTCCTGTTCGCGCTGACGATCACCGGCATGAAGATCATGACGCGCGATCATTCGACGACGACGCTCATCGTCTACGCTGCGGTGCTGGGGCTGGCGCTTGCGATTCCGCCGGCGCTGTTCGTCTGGCGCTGGCCGAGCCTGCCGGATCTCGGACTCTTGTGCGCGATGGGCGTGTTGGGGCTCCTGACCCAGACCTGCTACATCAAGGGCATGGCGATCGGGGACGCGGCCGCGATGGCGCCGATCGACTACACGCGGCTGATTTTCGCGCTGGTCGTGGGCTTGGCGCTGTTCCAGGAGGTCCCGGACCTGGTGACGATGACGGGCGCGCTCGTGGTGATCGCTTCGACGCTCTACATCACGTGGCGCGAGGCGCGGCTCGGAATCGCCAAGACCGGCACTGAATGAACCGTTCAAGCGCCGTTCATGTAAGCGCAGGTATGCCCGCAGAGGGGTGATGATGATGCGGATGCGGTCTCATGTAATTCTGGCGGCGGGCGTTGCGGCGCTCGCGCTTGCGGCCTGCGCCACGCTGACGCCTGAACAGATCGAGGACCGCGCCTGGCGCGATGCGGCGCAGGCGAACGCGCCGGGCGCCTACGAAGCCTATCTGCGCGCCTATCCCAGCGGCGTCTACGTTGCGGATGCGCAAGGGCGCATCGAGGCGTTGTTCGCGGCGGAGGCGGCCGCGTATGCGCGCGCACAGCGGATCAACACCGAGGCGGCGTACCGCGATTTTCTGCAGCTCTATCCCTGGGGGCCCAACGCGGCGGAAGCGGATGGCCGGCGCGCCGAATTCGAAGCTGCGCGGCTGAGCGCGGAAGAGGCGTCCGACTGGGCGCGCGCCGAGGATGAGGATTCGATCTACGCCTACGAAGCCTATCTCGAGCGCTGGCCGGATGGTCCGAATGCGGATGAAGCGCGCTATCGGCTCGAGGTGCTGTGGAACACCGAAGAGGGCGCCTGGGTGCGCGCCGATCGCGCACAGAGCGCGGAGGGCTATTACGCGTACCTGCGGCTCTTTCCCAACGGCGCGCATGCCTGGGAGGCGCGGCGCGAACTCGACGCCATGCAGGCGCGGGAGGAGGAGGCGTGGCGGCGCGCGCTCCGGCTCGATGCGCTTTTCGCCTATCAGAGCTATCTGCACGATTATCCGGGCGGGCAGCACCGCGCCGATGCGCAGCGCCGGATGCAGCGGCTGCGCGACGCCGATCGCCACGCCTGGGAACGGGCGCGTCGCGACGACACGGCCAACGCCTACCAGGCCTATCTCAGCGCCTATCCGCAGGGCGAGTGGCGCGGGGACGCGCGCCGCCGCCTGAACCAGCTGCAGACGCCGCCGGCGCCGCCGCCGCCGATCGTATCGCCGCCGGCTGTTCCTCCTCCGCCGCCGCCGCCGATCGTGACGCCGCCGCCGCCTCCGGCGCCGACGCCGGGGCGCCATCCGGGCGTGCGCCCGCCGCCGACGCCGACCCGTGCGCCGCCGCCTCCGCCGCCGCCGGCGGCCGCGCCGCAGCGTCCTGCGCCGACGATTGAAACCCCTGCGCCGACGGGGCGTCATCCGGCCGCGCCGCCGCCGCC
>WGOB01000066.1 GCA_016124255.1 Alphaproteobacteria bacterium
AGGGGACGGAGCGGGTCTTTCTGACGTCGGGACATGGGCGGCCTCCGAGCGAAGAGAGGCCGTCGAGGTTAACCGAAAACGCGAGCTATGGCGATGCCCAACGCGAATGACCCACTAGCGGACACACACCGGCCTTACAGGGGCCCAACGGAACGACCAAATTCACCGCGAGGGCCTCGTTCAAGGTCGTGATGAGGCTCGCAAGCGCGGCGGCGATGCCGAGGTCGGGAAGCTGGGGGATCAAGCCGGCCAGGGCGCCCAGGTTCAGACCACCCAAAAGCTTGAAGTCCAACAGCGAGGCCAGCGCCAAAAACGGCGCGGAGGCGGCGCCGGCCGGCAAGGCGATGGGCGGGATCTCGGGCCAGACCATCCCAGCCAGGTTCAAAAGCGCCGCTTTGAGCAGGTCGAGAGCATTGGGCAGGCGCAGGTCGATCCCCAGGCCCAACCGCAACGAGAGGATCGTCGAGGCGACCATCTGGGCCCCGAGCAGTTTCGAGAGGTCGATATTGATCGACGGCAGGAGCGGCACCAACGAGATCAGGTGATTGAGCGCCGCGACCAAGAGGGCCATCCCGTTCGGCGCCGCCAGGCGAATGCCCAGGGTCTGCGCGGCGGTGATCGCCAGGGAGCCGAGCGACATCGCGGGAATCGGACCGGGCCCGAGGTCGGGCAGGCCGGGGATCGGCACGGCCACCGACATCCCCATCGACGCGGCGATCCCGCCGCCCAGGCCGCCGGCGGTCGGAAGCGTCGGAAGCGTCAGGGCCGGTGCCGTGACCGCGATCCCGCCGGCGATGTTCAGGTCCATGCCCAGACCCAGGTTCCTTAGGCCAGGCATCATCGGGGGCGTGATCGTCAGCCTGGGGAGGCTCGGCAGCGACGAGAGCGACCCGGCCAGTTGTGTCGGAAAGTTAGGAGAGAGGAGGTCAAGACCCGCGAGTTTGGCAAGCTGTCCCAGTGCCGCCAGGGGCAAAAGCTTGGCGATCGCCATCGGATCGAACGCCATCAGTTGTTCGAGGAAGCGCTTGTGGGCCGCGATCGTCGCCAGGAGGTTTTGCCAGGCCGTCGAGGCCACCGGCGGCGGACTCATCAGGTTGACGTTCAGGGCCGCCGCGATCAGGGGGAGGGTCGGCAGGAGTCCGAGCAGGCGGGCCAGGAGCAAAGGGTCGAGGTTGAGCGGAGGGAGGGTCGGCAGGGCCACCATCGTTGAGGCCGGGGCCTGGCCGAGCTTGAGCGCCATCAAGGCGGGCGCCAGGCCGGCGGGCAGCATCGGAATCGGCAAGTTCGGCAGGACCAGGTTCAGGTTGCCGAGGGTCGCCTGGGCCGAGGCGATTTGAAGGCGGCAGAGGCAGGGCACGGCGGTCGTCCCGAGAGAAGGGGTCGTCTCGTCCGCCTTCCGAGGATACCCACTCAAGCCGTCGTCGACGAATCAAGTTGCCCGGAGTCCGGTCACGAAATCATGATAGGAGTGACTCCGCGCCCGTTGTCCTCGCCCCCGGAAGTCCCATGCCGCCCCCCGGAATGCCGTCGCCGGACCAACCGTCCGTTCCGCTTCCCGACACGATCCAAGCGTTGGCGGGTCAGGGGCCTTCGCCGTTCGCGGTCAGGACGCCGCCTTCGGGCCAGGGTCAAGGCGAAGGGCAGGGGGGCGCGGGGGCCTCGGGCGCGGGCGGCGGGGGAGGGATCAAGCTTCCTGGGTCGCTAGGCGAAGGCGGCGGTTCGGGCGAGCCCCCGGCGGTGGCCGTGCCCGAACTGCCTCACCACTGGCGGGTCGGAACGCCGCCCAAGCCGGCGTCGGACCTGGAGGCGCGGCGGAAGAAACGCAGGGACCGCGACCGCTTCATCACGGCGGCGACCCTGCTGGCGGTCCTGGGGATGATCGTCGGTCTCCTGCGCTGGCTGCGGTTCGACCCCAAGCCGGTGATCTGTCCGATCGTGGTGGCTCAGTACCAGCGACCGGAGATCCCCAACTCGCCCCGCGCCGGCCTCGACGCCGCGGCCCTGCTGGCCGGGGTCTACTTCCCCACGACCCTCGATGCCGCCGCCGGTCCGCCCGAAGACCCCAAGAGCTTCGCGCCGAGCCGAAGCCGGATCGACCGGGCACTCGCCGCCCTGGCCGATCGCGCCGTCGAGGAACCTCTGCTCATCTACATCTCGGCCGCCGCCGTGGTCGACACCGACGACGCGGTCCGGATCCTGGCCGCCGATGCCGATCCGGGCGACCTTCGGAGCGGTACTCCTTTACGGTCGGTGCTCCAGGCGGTTCGCGCCTGTCCCTCGCGGCGCAAATTGTTGGTGCTCGACCTGGGCCGTTCGCTCGTCGGCGGCCGGTTCGGGGCCCTGGTCGACGATGTCCCGGCGCACCTGGACGCCGAGCTCGCGGCGGTCGAGGATCCGTACCGTCTGACTCTGATGCCCTGCGCCGCCGGCCAGTTCGCCTGGGAATCGGAAGACCTCGACCGCACCGTCTTCGGCTTTTACATCGAGGCGGGTCTGCGGGGTTGGGCCGATGGCGTCGGCGATCAGGGACGAATCGACGGCCTGATCTCGGCCGGCGAACTGGCCGCTTACGTCACCCGCGAGGTCGGCCGCTGGTCGAGACACGCCCGAGGACCGGAGTGGGTCCAGACCCCGCGCGCCGAGGGCGATTACGGCCGCAACGACTTCGCCCTGGTCGGCCTGCCGCGCGGACGGCTGCGTGATCCCTTGATGTTGTCGGAAAAGCCGCTCCGGTATCCCGAGGCGTTGCGGAAAGGCTGGGCGTTGCGGGACGCCTGGCAGAATGACGAGACCGACCGTCTCGACCCCCGAGGCTTCCGCCATTTGGAAAGGGCGCTCATCGAGGCCGAGCGACGGTGGGTCGAGGCCGGTCGGGCGGTCGAGCGTTGGCCGGCGGAAGGTCCGGCCGATCTCAAGATCATGCTCGACGACTTCGTCGAGCGGCGTCAGAAGGCCCGCGCCGCCGCGTTGATCGTGCCGCCTCGGCCTCGCTCGGCGGCCCTGGCCCGTGCCCTGGCTTCGGCGCCCAAGCCGCCGGCCGATGTCCCGGCGATCACCGGTCCTCTGGAAAGCCTGCTTACGGGCGTGATCGACCAGGAGACGCTCGCCGAGGACGCGCTCTCGACCCCCACCACGGTCGCCCAGCGCGCCGAGGCTCGCGCCAAGCGGATCGACGAGTTCCTCGATCTGGTCAAGACGCGGAACGTCCCCGACGGCGACCTCGCCGAAGCCGCCCTGCAGCAGGCGATTCGCCGCCCCTCGCTTCGGACCATTTCCATCCTGGGCGACCTGTTCCGAAGGAAGTATCCCGAAGGCGTGCCGCTGGTGGAACTGACGGTGCTGGCGGGGTTGGGCGAATACGCCAACCGGATCCGCGCCGGTCAACTCAAGCAGGCCGAGGCCGACTGGCCCGAGGAGGCGGTCCGCCAGGCGTTGGAGGCTTTTCAGCAGGTCGAACTGGCGTCGGTCGATCCCCGTCCCTTGCCCTGGTCCGGGGCCCTGATCGGGCGGGCTAACCGCGACCGGCACGACGGGCTGGCGCTCCTGGCGTCGCCCGGGTTCGCGCCCACGGTCGAAGCGGCCTCGCTGCTCCGCGACGCCGCCCAGCGCGCCGGCATCGCGCGCCGCGAGGTCGTGGCCACCGTGCTCGATGCCCACCGCGCCTGGGACCGTGCCATGACGTTCCTGCCGGACCTGGCCGACGCTCTCGACCGGCCCGGCGCCGAGACCACTCTGGCGGCGTTCCCCCGCGCCGTCGAGGCCACCGACCTCGTCTTCGAGGCGCTGACGCCTCCGCCTCCCGAACGCGCCGGCGATCTTGACGAACTGTCGCCTCGCCTGGCCGAGCTCAAGCGCCGCATCGAGGCGTTGCGCGCGGCCCTGGAGGATGTCGAGGAGGGCTGGACGTCTCAGGCGCTGGCGGACCTGGCTCAGTCGGCCAGGAACCTGGCGGCTTCGGGGGCCGTCACGGACCCGGATGCCTACATCGTCCGGCATCGGCTCGACGCGATCCTGGCGACCCCGGTGGGGTCGGTCGACGCTCGGGCCGCGCTCTGGGACGCCCGCCGCGCCCTCGATCGCGCCTTGTGGATGGGACTTTACGCCGATATGTCGATCGGGATGCCGGACCCCGACGACGCGACGCCCGACGACTCGACCACGTCGTCGCCCGACGACGGCAGCGTCTCAGGCTGGGGACAGGTGGTCGCCCTGGCGGCAGGCGCCGCGGCGGCTCGTCGCGCCGAACTGCGAATCGCTCTGCTGAAACTGGGCGGCGTCGAGGCGACGACCCTACGCGCCCTGGAAGACGCGTTGACGGCGGCGAAGGCCGGCACCGGGACCGATCTTCGGCCCTGGCACGCGCTGGCCCAGGCGCTCCGCCTGGCCGAGACGGCGCCCGAAACTCATGCCGCTAACGAGGGACGGGCCGTCGATCCCGGCGAGTTGGCCAGGCTCGACCGCCGGGCGCGGGTCGCCGCGGCCTGGCCGGCGCTGCGGCCCGGATTGGATGATCCCGACCGCGATCCGGCCGTTCGGCTCCGCGCGGTCCAATCGCGGGCGCTGTGGGCCTATCTCTCGGAAACGTATGCGGCCGAGGCGCAGGATCCGGGCGGGATCTCCGTGGGGGTCGGCGGTCCGACCTGGACGGCGGCGGCTGACGAATACGCGGCGGCGGCGGCGCCTCGCATCCCCCGACCGCCTCGTCGCGTGGCGGTCGTCTTGCCCGAGGACGCCATCGACGCAACCTCGGCGGCGGCACCGACCCAGGTCGCCCTCGACCGGCCGGCGCTCCTGATCGCCCAGATCACGGTCGTCGGCGGCGACGCCTCGGGCGCCACGGTCCCCCTGGAACTGAGGGCGTACACCGCCGACCCCGAGGCCCTGACCGTCGAGTTCCTGGCCGACGCGGTTCGCGGAGCATCCGGTCCGGTCGAGATGCTCGACCCCGCCGGCGGTGACGAGGACGAAGACGACGGCGGTCCGTCCGGACCGGCGCTGACGCCACCGGCGGCCGGATCGCCCTCCTTCTCGCCGCCGGCGCCCACGGCGTTCGAGCCGGGCGTGACGTTGCCGGTCTCCCAGGCGCCGGTCGGCGAGGTCGGTCCTCGGATTCGGCTCCACGCCGCGCCCGGCGTGCCGATCCGGTTGACGCTCCGCGCCGCTTTACGCCTGGGCGCGCGGACTCCGACGACCCAGGCCGAGGGGGTCGGCATTCTGCTCCAGGCGCGAGCGTTCGGGCGGTCGTTCCACCGTCGTATGCCCCTGGATCTGGTGGACGAGGCCGACCGGCCCAAACTGGTCCTTTCGACCAATCCGGAGCGACCCGGCACCGGCCGAGGACCGGGACAGATTCGCGTTCGACCGGGCACCGATGCCCAACCCTGGTACCTGTTCCTTCACAACCCGACGCCTCGGGCCCGCACGGTGGTTGTCCAACTGACCGCGGGCGAACTGGTCCTGACCAGTCCGCTCATGGACCTGGGCGGCCAGGCCGATCAACTCGTCGCGCTCCGATTCCCGGCCCCCGGCGGCGAAGCCGCGCTGCCGCCCGCCTTGACGCCCCCCTCATCCGCGCCGGCGACGCCTCCCGCCCCCGGGGCCGCTCCGACCTCGCCGTTCGCCGCCACGACCCGACCCAAGCTGCCGGAACTGGTTGGGGGTACCCTGGAATTCCGGATCTTCGACCTGACCGGGCGGCCTCGTCCCCAGCCCGGACAGGGACCGGCGATCCGTCTCTCAGGACCGACGCCGCCGATCCTGGAGCGGAGGACGGTCGAGATTCGAGTGGCCGAGCCTCACGAGATCATCGAAGTCGTCGACTCGATCTTCGAGCCGCCCTCGGCCCGGACTCCCGACGAGAACCGGCTGAAGGTGACGGTCCGTTCGGCCGGCGAATTGCCCCTGGCCGATCCGCCGGCGCGAGTCTCCCTGGAATTGCCCGCCGGCGCCGTGCCGGGACTGGGTCGGATCCGAACCGCGCCGGTCGACGGCGCCGTCTTCGACAAGGGGAACGTCGAATTGCTCGCCGCCGGCCTGGAGCTCGATCGGACGGCCGAGGAGCGGGGTCGGTTCTACGTCGGCGTCGACGGTCATCGTCGAGGGATCGTCTTCACCGCCACGTTCGCCCGCCAGGGCGACCCGACCCGGCCGCAGGTCGACTTCAAGCCGGCCGTGCGGATCAAGTGCGATCGCATCGCCGTCGGCGGCATTCCGTTCCCGGTGGCCGTCGAGGTCGACAACCCGCCGGCCGACGCCCGCCTGGAACTGGCCATCGGCACGCGGAACGAACCTGACGGCACGTTCACGATCGAGATCCTCAAGACCTATGCGACGCCCATTCGTCGGCGGATCGGATTCGACGCTTTCGGCCGGGTCGTGGCGCGGGCCTCGTTGACGTTCGAGGCCGACGCCGAGGACTGGACCGCCTCGCTGGAAGGGATCCGGTCGCGGGGCGCGCGGGTTGTCCGCGCCCGCCTGATCGACCGCGACGGCCAGGAACTCGCGGCGACGAACGTGCCGGTGGTCTTTGACGAGCCCGACGCCGACGGACCCGGTACCGGCACGGGCGCGACCCAGGTCCGGTTCCTCGACTTGCCCAACCGAGCGCGGTTCGGCTCGACGGTCCTGGTCAAGATGACGGCCGAGGCGCCGCTTTCGGGCTGGAAGGCGGTCGGAGCGTTCGTGGGCAACCCCGGCAAGGACGGCGCCGAGCCGCCCGGCGTCGAAGCCGTGCCGGCGGTCCCGCTGGACGACACCGGGACCGCCTTCGTGACCCGTCTGACCTTGCCCTCGGCGGCGCCGGGGACGTCGGTGCCGATCACGGCGCGGTTCACCTCGGGCATCGGCGCGGTCGTCGTGGGCCGAGCGATGGTGGTCCTGACCGCGACCGATCCCCAGGAGCCCGGTCGGATCCTCGGCCGGGTCGAGGAGGGGGGACGTCCTCAACCGAACCTGACCGTCTTCCTTGGCGATCCCCAGGGCCGAGTCCTGGCCCGCACCATGACCGCCGAGGACGGCTCGTATTCGTTCGACCCGGTCGAACCCGGACCGTATCGGTTATTGTCGATGCAGCCGGTCACCCGTAGCTTCTCCGAGAAGACGGTCGTGGTCCGGCCCAAGGGTTCCAGCCGTATCGACCTGCCTCTGTTCCGCCTGCGCCGCTGAACGTCCCCGGACCGATCCGCCACCTCTCCGACCGATGAGGCCCCATGCCCGACCCCTGGATCAAGGTGACCGGCGCGACCGCCGGGGACGTCCTGAAGCGTGACCCGGAAGCGAAGCCGCCGGCCGACCCTCGCGCCAGGCCCGAAGCCCACTACGCGGCCTTGATCGAGGCGAACGCCCTGTCCGACGCCCTGGCGTTCCTGGCCCTGGCGTTGCCGTCGCGCGAGGCGGTCTGGTGGGCGGCTCAGGCGCTCGACCCGGACCCGCCGCCTTCGTACTGGGAAGCGCCCAAGGTCATGCCGGCGCCGCCGGTCTTGGCGATCCGAACGGCGCGGTTCTGGACCGTCGATCCGACCGAGCCGAACCGCCAAGCGGCGCGAACGGTCTCGGAGCTCGCGGGCCTGGGCACGCCCGAGGGAATGGTTGCGATGGCGGCCTTCGCCGCCGGCCCGAGTCTGGCAACCCCCGACCTCCCCGCCGTCCCGCCTCCTCCTCAGTTGTGCGCCGTGATGGTGCGTTCCTGTCTGACCATCCACGCCGCCAAGGCGGCCGAGACCGAGATCAACGACCCTCTGGGCGCCGTCGAGGCCGCCACTCGCTCGATCCTCGACATTGGCGTCGACTTGGCGACCGGCAAGCGACTCGTGCCCCAGAAGGCGAAACGGTAGAATGTCGTAAACCGAATGAGATTAACTTGGCGCTGTCCGGTCTTAACGGGATGACGGCGCATGGCCTGAAGCCGACATGAAGGGATGCCATGGCGACGACAATCCCAAGGCGCGCAACGCTCGACGATCTTTATCGCGTTGATGGAAAAGCGGAGTTGATCGCCGGGAGGATCGTCCACCTGATGCCCACCGGACATCGACCCAGCCGGATTGCCGCAAGAATCTTCATCAGCCTTGAGAACCATACACAAGCGACAGGCCGAGGGCTTGCCTATACCGACAACACCGGGTTCGCCGTCCCGATGTTAGCCTCGGGCCGAGAATCCTTCTCGCCCGATGCCTCGTATTACGAAGGCCCGCCCCCCTCAAACGACATGGACTTCGTCGCCGGTCCGCCGACGTTCGCCGTCGAAGTGCGAAGTAAGAGCGATTACGGTGATGCGGCCGAAGCGGAGATGGAAGCCAAGCGCGCCGACTATTTTCAGGCCGGTACGTTGGTCGTCTGGGACGTGGATCCCCGCGCCGAGAGCATCCGGGTTTATCGTCCCGAGGCGCCCGATTGTCCCGTGATCTTCATTCGAGGCCGGACGGCCGATGCCGAGCCCGCCGTGCCGGGCTGGCGTATGACGGTCGATGACGTCTTCGCGTAACTCGAAACCCGGATGGAAACGACGTGGTTCCCGATCTCGTCAAGGTGACCGAAATTTTCCTGGTGCCCAGCAGCTTCCTCGTCGCCGCGCTGGGGACGGCGGATACCAATCCGCACCGGGCCGGCGTCTCGCTGCTGGGCCTGATCGTCAGCATCTTGTGGTGGGTCGGCAGCCGGGACGCCCTGGCCGAAGCGGAGAAGGAAGGCCCCGCGAAGATCAAACCGGCACGTCTCCGGATCCTGATCTGGTTGCCGGTGCTCTTTATCATCGGCTGGTTCATCTCCTTAATGATTCATATCGCAATTTGGAACCGCCCAACAAGTACCTGATCCATTGCGGACGAGATTTAAAACCCTCGTTCGTCGAAGAATTGAGGCACTTATGACGGCCCAAATTTCGGATGTCGTCAAGTATCGGGATGAATCTTATGGCCTGGTCGGAGTCAAGGGCACGGAGTTGTTCGATCCGACCCGACATGGCCTGGAACCGATCGGCGCCTGTTCGGCCTGCTGGCGCGGGTTTGTCTGCACCTATTCGACGGAAGGATGGCGCCTGTGCCTCGACGAATTGGACATTTATCTTGACGGGCGGCCCCCGGTTCTCTTCGAGGTCAAACCCCAGCCGAGTAAGGACCGGTTTTTATCGTTCATCGCAAGCCGGAGTCGTCTCCCAGCGCCTGGAACTGCCCCAATGTCGTGCCGTCGTCCGTTAAGCGTCAGGAGGATCGAAACGGCAAGACGGTGACGGTTTCCTACGCGGTGATCCACCCGCCGATGACTCATCCGATCTTGCCGTTTTCCCTGGAAACGGCGATGGGACTCGGGTCCAATGCAAATCCGGCGGTGCCGGCGAGCGCGCGCTCGCCGCGCACTCGGCATCGGCCGGCGCATTTCACTCCGGGCACTCGCCCACCGGCTTTCGGGGAGCCTCCGTCATGAGAGCGACGATGATCCCGGCTTGGGCATCCCTCTTCCTTGCGCCCCTCGTCACGCTTGCCGCCGACGCGGCCCCATGCCGGGTGCATGTGATCCTGTTCGTGCCCGCGGACGTCGCGCCACCTTCGGGCTACGAGCGACGCATGGATCAGATCGTCAACTACACCGAATCGTTCCTTCGGCGGGGCCTCGAACGATGGGGCCATCGGAACGTCGCCAGCCCGTTTCGCCGGTCGGCGGACGGCCACGCCGAAGTGGAGTTGATGCGAGGCAAGGAAGCGGCGTCGCATTACAAACCGGTGACGGTGCGCACCGAAGTCATGGACGCGCTACGGCGTCGCGGTCGGCTCGACGGCGGTCGGCAGATTTGGTGGATCATGGTCTACGTCGGCGACCCGCCCGCGAAGTTCGCCGGCTTTCTCGGCGGGTACGGTCAGCAAATCGGCGGCTGGTCGGTGTGCCAATTCAACACCGCTCCGGGCCGCATCGACCCGGCGGAGCCGCTGGGCTCGGATTTCCTGGAGAGCCTCATGCTCAAGGGCATGATTCACGAGTTGGGCCACGCCTTCCAACTCCCGCATATCGGGCCGCTCAACCGCGACAAGTCCGGCAACACACTCATGGGTCCGACACATCACCATTATCGGCGCGTGGTCCCGACCGGCGAACGGCGCGTGTACCTCAGCGAGGCCGAGGCGGCGATGCTGTCGACGCACCCGGCCTTCCGGGGCGTGCCCGACGATCGCGGACAACCGCCGAAGGTCGAAGTGCGGGACATGAGCTACGCCGTCGATTCGCGGAGCGGAACGCTCGTTGTCCGCGGCCGGGTGCGTGCCTCGCGGCGCGCGGTTTACGCGCTGGTGGCCGACGAATCCGACGCGCGGCCGGGCGAGTACTGGACGAAAACCTATGTGGGCAAGGTCGCGCCGGACGGGTCATTCGCGGTGACCGTCTCGGAGCCGTCGAAGTCGAACGGGACGCTGAAGACGTGGTTCGCGTTCGAGAACGGCGCCCTGACGGGCGACGGCCGCGGGGCGGCCCGCGACGGGGGGATTCCCAGGGCATACACCTACGGCCGGCGGGGGTGGTCGTTCAACTGATCCACGATCCTCGGCTCTCGTCCGCGATCGGCGCTGACGGATCGCTCGCGGTCGATCCCGGCTCAGAACCCGGACCGGTTGCCGCGGCTTCCCGACCCGCCGAGTTCGCTCAGGGCCTCGCGCATCACGCCGAATTCCTCCGCGCAATCCGGGCAGAGGCGCAGGTGCTCCTCGACCGGCCGGAGGGATTCGGGGATGGACCGGCCGGCCTCGATGAGGTCGAGGTACATGCCGACGCTCTCCAGCCACCGCTCGCAGTCGATCTCGTCCGGGCCCGTGGCCAGCAGCGCGCGCGCCAACTCACGGTACTCTTCATTTCCAAGCGTCATGTCGTCACCTCCCCGCGAAGTCTCGCGGCGTACTCCACTGCGTGTCTAACTAGTTGGACTGTCACCGTTCAAGGGAAGGAACACGTTTTCAACTGGTATCGAGGCGAGCGCGGCGGGGCGGGAACGACTTGGTCGCCTGGTACCAGTGATAGATCCGAGCCGACTCCTTGCGACGAAGCACCCGCGTGATCTCCAACGCGATCCGATCCGCACTCGGAGCCGGACTGCGTAGCAGGCGAGTGAACACCTCGCGCACCTGCGACACCGTGATCGCCGGGGTTTTTCCCCCCCAACCGCCGTCGTTCGCAGCCCAAGAACCACAACGCCAACAGCGACAGCGTCACATGGTGATGCCATCCCACCCAGCTGCGGACTTCATAGTGACCCAGGCCCGTCTCCTGTTTGGCCGACTCGAACACCTCCTCGATTCGGTGACGCTCGAACCGCGCCCGCACCAACTCCTCCAACGGCTCCTCCGCCGAAGCGTTACTCAGCGCGTAGTGAATCCGCGGTTCGGCCTCCACCGTCCGCATCACCACCAGCCGTTCTTCCGGCCCGATCCGCTGTTCCAACTTGGTCCGCACCCGCACCGTCATCGCATCCACACGCAACGGTCCCTTTTCGCCCTGGCGCACGGTCAAGCGGGTCCAACGGGTCTCGGGTTGCCGGGCCACCCAGGCGTCGACCCGGCACCAGGGCACCACGCGTCCCCGGCCCCGGCCGCCTTGTCGGGCCGGTGGGTCTTGCTCCCGGTCGCGGACGATCGTGTCGCAGGGCACATCGAGCACGTAACGTTCGCCCTCGCCCCGCAGCCAGGCGCGGAACTGAGCCGGCCGCCCGAACTCGTCGTCGCCTGTGACCCAGCGGTGGGGCAAATCCGGCCCACACCGCCGGATCAGGTCGGCGGCGATCCGCCATCCTTCGCGGAACACGATCGCCTCGGGGACATGCGTTTTGGTCCGGCGCGTCGGATCGTCGGCCCAATCCTTGGGCAGATACAACTGTCGGTCCAGCGGGGCGTAGCCGCCGCGAGCGGCATAGGCCAGGAAGATGCCGCGTTGGCAGTTCTCCTGCTTGCCGAGCCGACCGCACCATTGGCGTCCCACCCCGCAGGAGTCGTCGCCGCTCTTGGGGAAGGTCGTGGCGTCGAGGACCAGGACGGCGCGCTCGTCGGCCAGTTCCTCGGCGACGTGGCGCCGCAGTTCGGCCATGACGGCCTCGTCATCCCACTTGCCGGCCCCGACGAGGAACTGAATCGGTTTGCGGTGGACGCCGGCCTCCACCGCGATCGGCTCGCAGGTCTTGCGCTGGAGACCGCTGAGCAACCCTCGCAGGACCAGGACGACGTTGGCGCGTTGCTCGATGCGTCGGAATCGGGGCAGGTAGCGTCGGAGGAAGTCGGTGAGCCGATCCTGACAACCTCGGACGGCCTCGGGAGTAAGCACGGCGTCGGCCAAAAGCGCCTGAGCTTGGGGATGATCCAGGAGGGACATGGGGAGGCTCCCGTCGGACTCGGTTCCCCGATCGTAACTCATCCGTGATTCAAGGAACAGTGGAATCGGTGACAGTCCAACTAG
>WGOB01000036.1 GCA_016124255.1 Alphaproteobacteria bacterium
GAATCTTTGGCGCGACGGCGCGGTGATGCTCGGCAAGCTCAACATGGACGAGTTCGCGATGGGCTCGTCGAACGAGACGAGCCGGTTCGGCGCGGTGGTCAATCCCTGGCGGCGCGGCAACGAGGAGTCCAAGCTGACGCCGGGCGGCTCATCCGGCGGCAGCGCCGCCGCCACGGCCGCCGATCTCTGCCTCGGCGCGACCGCGACCGACACCGGCGGCTCTATCCGGCAGCCGGCCGCCTTCACCGGCACGGTTGGGATCAAGCCGACCTACGGCCGCTGCTCGCGCTGGGGGATCGTCGCGTTCGCCTCTTCGCTCGATCAGGCCGGCCCGATCGCCAAAACCGTCGAGGACGCCGCGATCCTGCTGCAGAGCATGGCGAGCCACGATCTCAAGGATTCCACCTCGCTCCCGATGAAGAAGAAGCCCGACTTCCGGGCCGCCTGCACCCGGTCGATCCGTGGGCTGACGATCGGCGTCCCGGAGGAATATCGCCTCGACGGCATGCCGGCCGAGATCGAAGCGCTGTGGGAGCAAGGCGTGGCGTGGGCCAAGGAGGCCGGCGCCAAAATCAAGCCGATCAGCCTGAAGCATACGAAATACGCCCTGCCGTGCTATTACATCGTCGCGCCAGCGGAGGCGTCGTCCAACCTCGCGCGCTATGACGGCATGCGCTATGGCGCGCGCGTGGAGGGCCAGAACCTGGTCGACGCCTACGAGAAGACGCGCGCCGCCGGCTTCGGCCCGGAAGTGCAGCGCCGCATTCTCATTGGCGCGTTCGTCTTGAGCGCGGGCTATCAGGAAGCGTATTACCTGCGCGCCCAAAAGGTGCGGGCGCGGATCGCGGAGGATTTCCGCACCGCGTTTGAGGATGTCGACGCGATCCTGACCCCGGCGACGCCGTCCGCGGCGTTCGCGCTTGGGGAGAAGTCCGGCGACCCCGTGGAGATGTATCTCAATGACATCTTCACCGTGACCGCGAACTTGGCGGGCTTGCCGGCGCTGGCGCTGCCGGCGGCGCTTGATCGTCACGGGCTGCCTTTGGCGCTCCAAGTGATCGGAAAGGCGCTGGACGAGGAGACGGTGTTTGCTGTTTCTTCGGCCTTGGAGAAGGCGGCGGGCTTCCGCGGGAAGCCGACCAAATGGTGGAGTTGAACGGTGCACGCATTGCTTGAGCGGCTGGGGCGGGGCGATACGCGGCTCCTGGAGATGTTCGCCAAGGCGAACCAGGAATGGCGGGACTTCCTGAGCGAGCTCGATACGGCCGACACCGGCACGATCGGGGCGCGCCTCGGCTTCTTCCAGCCTCGGTTTGAAAAGCTCTTTGAAGGCAAGGAGCTGGGGCAGTCGATGATGCCGTGGACGGGGTTCGCGTGCCTCTACGACACCCAGTCCGGCTGGGGCCGCAACCAGCCGAAGGCGCTGCAGCTGATCCAGGCCTTTGCGCGCTCCAATTGCAGCGCCGAGGTGAAGGAGGAGGCGCGCGCCGCCGCCATCTCCTACAGCCTCGATAAGCACCCGGACTTCCCCAAGGTCGCCTGACGGCGCCGCAATCCGATTGTCATCAGACCAAGCAAGCACCGGCCATGGCGCGCGTCTCGACCCTTCGCGTTTTCATCGTCGCCGCCGCGACGCTTGCCGCATCAGCCGGCGCCGCGCTGGCGCAATCCGTATCCGACCTCAGCGGCGAATGGCGCGGCAGCTATTTCAGCGCCGCCGCTGAGCAGACGCCGTTCGAGGCGACCATCGATCATTCCGGCGCCGCGATCAGTGGTACGATCGTGGAGCCCAACGGCTTCGGCGATCCAGGCGTCCGCTACCTCCTCGCCGAGCTGCAGGGCCGCGTGCGCGGCGACGTGGTGGAGTTCACCAAAACCTATGTCGATGAGGACGGCGGCGTCACCCACTCCGTCCTTTATCGCGGCACGCTGTCGAACCAAGGCCGCCGCATCCGCGGATCGTGGACGCTCGAAGGCGGGCAGGGGAATTTCGAGATGGTGCGCTAAGCGGCTGGCCGCGAGCGAGGCGACTCGCCCTAAGCTCACGGCATGGCTGCTGCAAAATTCGTACGGCGCTCCCGCGCCGAGATCGATCGCAATTATTTCTTTGGCGACATCCTCATCCGCGCCGGGGCCGCGGCCCTGATCGCGGTGGCCCTGATCGCGGCCGCGACGCCATTCTCGCTTCGCGACGCCGTCGACGACGGAATGGCGGGCTACCTGGCCGTCATGGGCGGGTTCGCCGCCTTCGGCGTAGGCGTGCTTCTGTATGGCCGCCACTTGCGTCGGTGCGCCACGCATTGGGACAAGGACGAGTGAATCGCCGCCGCCGGCCGCCTTTGCCGGTTGACGGCGCGGGGGCGCCCGGGCCAAGCCCGCGGGGAACAAGGTGGGCGGTCCCGCCGCCGAGAAGTGGAGCAGCCTGTTGAGCCCTGAAGAACGCGGCCGCGTCGAAGCCTATCTGCGCAAGCGCCTGGGCGCGACGACGTTGTCCATCCGCGCCCGTCCCCGCAAGACCGACAGCGCCGAGGTCTATATCGGCGAGGAATTCGTGGGCGTGCTCTCGCGCGACGACGAGGAGGGCGAGCTCTCCTGGCATTTCACGATGTCGATCCTCGAAATGGACCTCGACGACGACGACGAGTGACGTCAGACCACCGCACGCGCCGGGGCTTCATCGTCCGAACTGAGCGCATCGGCGACCACGCGCAGCGCCCGCTCCAGCGTCCCGAGATCCGGCGGCGCGCCGATGCAAAGGCGCAGTCCCGAGACCTGGCTTGAATCGACCAACGCGGCGGCCGGCGGCGTCACCTCCACTCCTGCGCGCAGCGCCCGTCCCGCCACCCGTTCGGCCTGCAGCTCCCCCATCGCCAGCCACATGTGCAGGCACGCGGGCGCAGACGGTGCGTCCGGCGCAAGCAGCGCACGCGCCAGCGCCGCGCGCGCCTGCACCTCCGCCAGAACCTCGTCTGCGATCGCGTCCGCGGCGCCCTCCTCGATCCACAGCGTCACGAGAAGCGCGGGCAGCGCCGGCGCGGCGTAAGCGAGCGCGCGCACCGCGCGCAGCACCGCGTCGCGCCACGCGGCGTCCGGCGCCGCCAAGAACCCCACGCGCAAACCGGGACTGAGCGTCTTTGAAACGCTGCTGGCGTGGAAGGTGATGTCTGGCGCCAGATCGCGCAGCGCGACGGTCTCTCCCCAGCCGCGGGCGTATGCGGCGTAGACGTCGTCCTCGATGATCGCCAGACCGCGTTTGCGCGCGACCGAGACGATATCGCGCCGGCGACCGAGGCTCATCGTGCGGCCAGTCGGGTTCTGCAGCGTCGGGATCGTATAGAGCGCGCGGGCGCCGGTTGCGGCCGCGGCCCGGTCGAGCGCTTCGGGCGAAAGTCCCTCATCGTCCATGGCCACCCCGCGCAGGGTGAGCCCCGCGTGCTTTGCATAGGCGCGCATGCCGTGGAAGGTCGCCGCCTCGCAGAGCAAAGTGTCGCCGGACCGGCATGCGGCCCCCAGAGCCAGCGCGATCGCCTGCTGTGCGCCGTTCGTGATCACGAGGTCGTCGGCCGCGACGCTTTCCAGGCCGTGCCGGTCGCGCAGCCAGCGCACCGCGGCGCGGCGATGCCGCTCCAATCCGTCGGGCAGGGCGTAGGTCAGCACATCGAGGAGATCGGGCTGACGCGTCAGCTGTGCGACGGCCTCGGCGAACCGCCGGCGCGCGGGACCGACCGGCGGGATGTTCCGCGCCAGATCGATCGCCCCGGCCGCCGGCGCAATTGACAGCGCGAACGCGCCGCGCCCATCCGCGCCCGCCACGAACGAGCCGCGCCCCACGTGAGCGGTTATGAGCCCGCGCCGCTCCGCTTCCGCATACGCCTTTGTCACGGTGCCCACGCCGACCCCCAGCGCGTAGGCGAGGTCGCGGTGCGGCGGCAGGCGCACGCCTTCCTCCAGCACGCCGGCGGCGATGTCCTGCTCCAGCGCAACGACCAGCCGCTCATACAGCGGCGCGCGGCTCTCTGGCAGCCCGGGCATCCAAGTCAGTCTCATTGGATTGATACAATATCCCGATTGAACCAAGACACAATCTGCGAAATTGTCCACCGCTGCCTGGAGGACATTCGTGACTGCGTCCCTGATCTCGTCGCTGGCGCTTTACGCGTTCATCACCTCGATCACGCCGGGGCCGAATAATCTCATGCTGGCCTCGTCCGGGCTGACGTTCGGGTTTCAACGGACGTTGCCGCACATGCTCGGCATCTCCTTCGGCTGCGTCACGCTCATCGTCGCCAGCGGGCTGGGCCTGGGAGCGCTCTTCCACGCCGCGCCATGGCTGCAGACAGCGCTGAAGATCGCGGGCGCCGCCTACCTGCTCTATCTCGCCTGGAAGCTCTGGCGCGCCGGCGAGATGAAGGAGATCGAAGGCGCCGATCCGATCGGCTTCTGGGGCGCCGCCGCGTTCCAGTTCGTCAATCCGAAGGCGCTGGTGATGGCGGTCACCGCGGTCTCGGCGTTTGCGCCGCAAGGGCCGGACTACGCACGCAACCTCGCGCTCGTCGGCTGCGTGTTCACGGCCGTGAATCTGCCGTGCATCGCGAGCTGGGCTTTGTTCGGCGCCGGCATGCGCACGCTGCTGCGCGACCGCACCGCGCTGATCTGGTTCAATCGCGCGATGGCGATTCTGACCGCGCTGACCGCGTTGCTGATCGTGCGCTGATCAGAGCACCGTCAGCATCGAGGCCACCAGCGGGTGGCGCACGATGTCGACGTCGCCGAGGCGAATGACCGCGACATTGCGCAGCTTGTCCAGCCGCGTGGCCACATCGGCGAGGCCGGAGAGCTCCGGCAGCAGGTCCGTCTGCGCCGGATCGCCCGTCACCACCATCGTCGAATGCCAGCCGAGCCGCGTCAGCAGCATCTTGATCTGCCCGTAGGTGCAGTTCTGCGCTTCGTCGATCACCACGAAGGCGTTGTTCAGCGTGCGCCCGCGCATGAAGCCCACCGGCGCGATCTCGATCAGGCCTTCCGCCATCAGCGCTTTGAGGCGCTTCGCCGAGAGCCGGTCGGTCAGCGCGTCGTAGAGCGGGCGCAGATAGGGCGCGAGCTTGTCTTCCATCGCGCCGGGCAGGAAGCCGAGCGATTCCCCGGCTTCCACCGCAGGCCGCGAGAGCACGATGCGGCCAACCTTGCCGCTCTCCAGCGCCTCCACCGCCTTCGCGATCGCGAGATACGTCTTGCCGGTGCCGGCCGGCCCGAGCGCCAGGACGAGCGAATGCTCGTCCATCGCGCTCATCAGCGCCTCTTGGCCTTTGCTTTTCGGCCGCACGCTTTTGACGAAGCGCTGGTCGCGGTCGTTGGCCGGCGACCAGCCGCCCTCCACCACGTGGAGATTGCGCCCGCGATGATCCTCGCGCTGAAAGTCCTGCACGTTGAGCACGCCATCGCGCGTTTCGGCGCGGGTCTCGGCGCGTGCGCGACGGGTTGAGCGTTTTGCCATGGTCGACTCCTTTTTGGATCGGCAGGACGAAGACGAAAAAGCCGCCGGCGTGCGGCCGGCGGCTGGCGGATCGAAGAAATCGGAGGACGCGAAGGGTGTCGAAACGGACGGCTCGACGAACGCGGCTTGGTCTGGCCTTGGAGCGCCTCTTGCGCTCTTTCTGCGTCGTGCGGTCACCCCGCCCCCCACGCTGCGGCCCGCCTGGCGGACCGGACGAAACTCAACGACCTAGATCGTTCGTTCATGTTATGCGGGCGTTCGAGTTAATGAGTGATTTCGCAACCGCGAAGGATTGGTGAAATGATCTACGCCCTGGCCGACGCCGACCTTGAGGTCGAGGACGAATCCGCCTTCTGGGTTGCGCCCACGGCGGTCGTGATCGGGCGCGTCATTCTGAAGAAGAACGCGTCGGTGTGGTGGGGCGCGGTGGTGCGCGGCGACAATGACCCGATCACGATCGGCGAGAATTCCAACGTGCAGGATTGCGCGGTGCTGCACACCGATCACGGCGCGCCGCTGACCATCGGCAAGAACGTGACGATCGGCCACCACGCCATGCTGCACGGCTGCACCATCGGCGATTCAGCCCTGATCGGGATCAAGGCGACGGTGCTGAACCACGCGACGATTCCGTCCTATTCGCTCATCGGCGCGCACGCGCTCGTCACCGAGAACAAGACCTTCGAGGAAGGCCAGCTGATCACCGGATCGCCCGCAAGACCGTCCCGTCCGCTCAGCGACCAGCAGCGCGCGCTCTTCGAGATGAGCGCGCTGCATTACGTTGAGAACTGGAAGCGCTACGCGCGCGATCTAAGCAAGAGCCGGCTGGAGCGCTGACTCTCAGCGCTTGTCGAGATCGCCGTTCCAGACGTCGCGGATCGCCACTTCGGGGCCTGGGCCCATATTGAACCAGGCGAGGCGGTCGCGGGTCGCGTCGACGACGACGAAGCGGTCGCCGGAGGCCAGCGTCTGCGAGAGCGTGTTGCGCACCGCGCCGGCGCTCAGCCGCGTGCGCAGGATCCAGAACCCCGGCGCGAGTTCCGCGATCCGCCCCATGGCTTCAAGCGCGGCGAGAAATTGCGTCCAGGCGCCGGAATGGATTTCGGCGAACACGAAGAGGTTTCCCGGCTCGTGCGCGGTCTTCGCAGGCGCGAAGCCGGTCGGCTGCGCCGGCGCGGCGAAGACGCCGGCCAGTTCCGGAGTCGCTTGTGCTTCGCGCCAGCCGCCGTCGCGGCGCATCGAGACGAGGCTTGCGCCGCGCACGCGGCCCTCGCCGGCGAAACGTTGCAGCTGGGCGCGGGTGTAGGGACCGTAGGCGGCGCCCTTGGCCTGCACCCACCATGTTTCCGTAGCGTCGTGCTGAGGGCTCGCAGACTGCACGGGCTTCTCCTTCGCGCGCGGCGCTTTCGAATCAACGTTGCGCACAGCGTCTCGGCTGCTATGCGCAATCGAAGCAAACGAACCGTTAGCCATATCGGCGAAGCGGGCGGGCGGCGTGGACACGGGGAGAGAGACCTCAATGGCGAACGAGACGGAAACCGAGTTTTGCAAGATCGAGACCGAAGGGCGGCTGTTCATCGTCACCATCAACCGGCCGGACGTGATGAACGCGTTGCACCCGCCGGCGAACCGCGCGCTCGCCGAGGCCTTTGATCGTTTCGCCGCCGATAACGCGCTCTGGGTGGCGATCATCACCGGCGCCGGCGACAAGGCGTTTTCCGCCGGCAACGACCTCAAATACCAGGCGATGGGCGGCGATATGAGCGGCCAGCCGAAATCGGGGTTCGGCGGCCTCACCAGCCGGTTCGACCTGATGAAGCCGATCATCGCTGCGGTGAACGGCGTCGCCATGGGCGGCGGTTTCGAGATCGCGCTCGCCTGCGACATGATCGTGGCGTCCGAAAACGCGACATTCGCGCTGCCAGAACCGCGCGTGGGCCTCGCCGCCTATGCCGGCGGCATGCACCGCCTCCCGCGTGAGATCGGCCTGAAGCAGGCGATGGGCATGATGCTCACCGGCCGCCGCGTCGGCGCAGAGGAGGGTAAACAGCTCGGCTTCGTCAACGATGTCGCGCCCGCGGGCCAGGCGCTCGCGCGCGCCAAGGAATGGGCCGCACAAATTCTCGAATGCGGGCCGTTGTCCGTGCGCGCCACCAAGGAAGCAGCGCTCCGGGGACTGACCGAACCTTCCGTCGAAGCCGCCATGAAAAACCAGCAGAGCTACGAAGGCCTGCGCACGCTCTTCAAGAGCAAGGACTTCGTCGAAGGCCCGCTCGCCTTCGCCCAAAAGCGCAAGCCCGACTGGAAGGCGGAATAGGCGTGGAGCCGTGGCCGAGGTGACGGTCCGCAGGGCGAGGCTGGAAGAAGCCGGCGTGCTGACCGAACTCTCAATGCGCGCCAAAGCCTCGTGGGGCTACGACGAGGCGTTCATGACGCAATGCCGTGACGAACTCACGCTGACGCCAGCGAAGATGCAGGCGTGGACGGTGTGGGTAGCGGAATGCGATGGCGCCGTCGCGGGGATGATCGCGCTCGCCGCGGACGGCGATGACGCTGAGCTGGAAGACTTCATGGTGGAGCCGGCGTTCCAGGGCCGCGGCGTCGGCGCCGCGCTGATGGCGGCGTTCCTGGACGAATGCCGTGCGCGCGGCGCGCGGCGCATCAGCGTCGACGCCGATCCGCACGCCGAGCCGATTTACCGCAAGCTCGGCTTCGTCACCGTGGGCGCCTCGCCGTCGGGATCGATCCCTGGACGCATGCTGCCGCGCATGCGCCGCAGCGTCTGATCGCGTCTATCCGCGCGCGGCGTAGCCGTAGCGCAGATTGCTGCGCCCGAATCCGGCTTCGCGATGCGCTGCTTTCGCGGCCGTCAACGCATCGCCGCGCCAGCCGTTCTGGTCCTCTTCGCTCCAGCCATAGAGCCGCGCATTGTTGGCGCCGAAGATCATGCGCTTCACGTCTCCATCCGCCGCGCCGAGCGGTGCGAAGCCGTGCGCCGTCTGCATGTCCTCTGGAATCTCCAAACGCCGCAGCCCTTCGATCTGCCATTGCGGCGCGCCGGTCCACACCGCGTCCGTGCCCCAGCACACATGATCGGCGCCGAGCCCTTTGACCAAAATCCCCATGATCGCGGCGCAGACGCGCGGCTCCGCGATCAGCGTCTGCGCGAAGATCTGGCCGAGATCGGCGTAGACATTGGCGACGCCGTGGTGCGCCGGTATGTCCGCGAGATCGCTGACCCACGCGATGCGGCCGGTGCGCTCGAATTCCGCCAGCGCCTCGGCCGGGTCGCCGAGCCGGTAGGCGGAATGGTAGATGATGAAATTGAGCTGCGGCCAGTCGCGCGCGGCCTTGGCGACGTCGCGAACGTCCGCATACGGCGCAAGGTGCGGGAAACGTTCATCCATCGCCGGCGGCCACAGGCCCTTGTGCACGCACACGGTGCGCACGCCTGCAGCGGCCATGCGCTCATAGCCCCGATAGGCGACGTCTTCATCGTCCATCCGCCACGGATGGCGGGCGCTCGCCTTGTGCGTGTTGTCGCCGACCGTGTAGCCCTTCACCGAATCCGGGCGCAGCGCCAGCGACGCGTCGAGATGCTCCAGCCAGCCCGGCGCGCCGGGCGTGAAGATCGCGTGCGTCATCAGCCGCCGCGAGCCCGCCTCGTCGTTCACCCGCGCGCGCGCCTGCGCCATCTGTTCGTTGGTGAGGAACCAATCCTCCGGGATGTCCGACGGCGCCGACGAGATCAGCGCGACCTTGGTGTCGCTGTCGAAGAAGATCTCGCGGCGATAATTGTCGAACTTGAGATGCTCGATCGTCTGTTCGCCGCCGAGATCGGGGTTCCAGCCGGTGCGCCCCACCGCCTCGCGCATGCGCACGAACCCGAGGAGGCGGGTGTCGTCGCGCAGGAAATGCGTGTGCATGTCCATGATGAATTGATCGGCCAGCGCATCCGCGCGCGCGTCGGCCATGTCCGGCGTCTGCGCTTCTGCGCGGCTCGCGTCGAACACCGTGCCGAACGTCTCGTTGAGCGCGACGAACCCCGCCGCCATGCCCGCGGCCGTCTGGAAGAAGCGCCGCCGCGAGAGACCGAGCTTCGGCGCAATCGCGTCCGCGAGCCCATAGAGTCGCGCCTCCGCCTCGGCCTGCGCGCGCGTTTGCGGAACCGGCGCGTATTCGTCGCTCGACACCATCTGCGTCGGCAGCGGCGTCTCCGCCAGCATCTCGGCGCCGATGAGACCGCGCTTGTCGTCGTCTGAAAGGAATTTCATCGCGCTCTCCGTGATCCAGGAGAGCCTTAGCATGCACGCCGCGCGGCGGGACTCAAATCCGACGAATGCGCGTCGTCAGCGGATGCGGGACTCGAAATCGATCGCGAAGCCGTCCTCGGTGAACCGCGCGATGCGCCCGTCCACGTTGGAGACGCGCACCCATGCGCCGAGGCGCGGGGGAACCTGCGTCGTGCGGATCGTCATGCCGACGAGCGAGAAATCCACCACCTCGCCGATGATGATCCCGCCGCCGTCGATATGCACGTCGATCTCGGCCTTGCCATCGCGATGGGGGCGCGGCGTGCGGATCTTGCGGTCGCCGTCCTGCGCGGCCGCCCCGGCGATCATGATCGTGAGCTGCTCGGCGAGCTTTTCGCGCTTGTAGGCGCTCATGTCGAAGATGATCGCGTATTCGCGCTCGCCCGACACGCGCGCGACCGTGCCGGAAATCCGGCCGATCTTGTCCAGATAGATCACGACGCGGTCGTCTGGATTGATCTCCGCCGATGTCGTGATGCGGACGTCGCCGGGCGAGATGTCTTCGGTGCGGCAGTCGATCTCGGCGCCCAGGGGGCCGAGCATTCGGCCCGAGAGCGTGATCGGCAGCCGGCGGAACCGCCGACGCTCGGCGCGCGGCGCGATCCGCGCCGCTTGAAGGCGCTCTGCGGCGTCGGAAAGGCGCAAAGCTGACATGGCGGGACCTTGGCGCCGCGTTGGTGAACAAAGGCTTGCACGCAAGCATGGCGCCGTCGGGAAAGCGGGTTGCCAGACGCGGTTTCAGGGTCGAAACTTGACGCCAAGGTCATAATTCAAAGCGAGGGAGCGATCCGGTGGCGGAAGACGGCGCGCGGTTCGATTTCGTGATCGTCGGCGCGGGCAGCGCGGGCTGCGTGCTGGCCAACCGGCTCTCCGCCGAGCCCGGCACGACGGTAGCGCTTCTCGAGGCCGGCGGCCCCGACAAGAGCATGCTCATCCATATGCCGGCGGGCGTGGGCAATCTGATCCGCGCCAAGGGCCCGCACAATTGGGGCTTCTGGACTGCGCCGCAGAGGCACATGGACGGGCGCCGCCTGTGGCAGCCGCGCGGTCGCGGCTGGGGTGGCTCCTCCTCGATCAACGGCATGATCTATGTCCGCGGCCATGCCCGCGATTACGATCAATGGCGCCAGATGGGCCTGACCGGCTGGGGCTACCGGGACGTGCTGCCGTACTTCAAACGCGCCGAGCATTTCGAGCCGGGCGAAGACGCCTGGCACGGCGAAGGCGGGCCGCTGAACGTTTCCCCCGCGCCAGGCGGGCACCCGCTCTACAAGGCGTTCATCCAGGCCGGCGTTGCAGCAGGGTATCCGCGCACGCGCGACTTCAACGGCTTCGCCCAAGAGGGCATGGGCCCTTATCACCTCACCATTCGAGACGGCGCGCGCTGGAGCGCGGCGAAGGGCTACCTCACGCCGATCGCCGACGTGCGCGACAGCCTCGACGTGCTCTCCAACGCCATCGCGACGAAAGTGATCATCGAGGACGGCCGCGCGATCGGCGTTGAATACGCCGCCGGCAAAGGCAAGCCGACCAAGCGCGTCTACGCCAAGCGCGAAGTAATCGTGGCGACCGGCGCGTTCCAGGCGCCGCAGCTGCTGATGCTGTCGGGCGTCGGCCCCGGCGATGAATTGCGCAAACACGGCATCGGCGTGATCCATGACGCGCCTGAGGTGGGCCGCAATCTCCAGGACCACCTCGACGCCTCGCTGATCTGGGAATGCACCAAGCCGATCACCGTCTATTCGATGACGAAGGGCGTGAAGCGGCTGCTTGTCGGCGTCGAATACATGCGCACCAAGCAGGGGCCGGGCAGCTCCAATCACTTGCGCTCCGGCGCGTTCCTCAAGACCCGTCCGGAACTCGATCGGCCCGACATCCAGCTCCACTTCGTCAACGCCGTCATGATCGACCACGCCAAGGTGGCGCCCGATCGCGACGGCTTCACCGTGCACATGTGCCAGCTCATGGTCGCGGAAAAGGCCGCTGACATGATCCTCGGCAAGCCCCCGCTCGCGCCGATCGACGCGCCGATTGCTGAGGACAACCTGAAGGCCGCCGTCTAGCGCGTTTCCCGGACCTTAGTGCAGCTTGAGCCGCGGCCGCACGATCCGGTTGACGTGGCCGACGAGGATCATCGCTGCGCCCTTCACCCAGCCGTGGATGGCGATCAGGTGCATCCGGTAGAGCGACATGTAGACGAAGCGCGCGAGCCGTCCCTCGATCGCCATGCGGCCGCCGATCAGGTTGCCCATCAGGCTCCCCACGGTGGAATAGCGGCTGAGCGACACCAGCGAGCCGTGGTCATGATAGCGGAACGGCTTGAGCGGCTTGCCGCGTAACAGCGCGAGCAGATTGCCGTAAGCGCGATCCGCCATCTGGTGCGCCGCCTGCGCGCGCGGCGGCACCGGTCGCGCCGCGCCCGGCGGCGTATAGCTTGCGCAATCGCCGATCGCGAACACCCGCGGATCGCGCGTGGTCTGGAGCGTGTCCTGCACGACCAATTGGTTTCCGCGCGTCGCTTCCAGCCCGTCGAGATCGCTGAGAAGGCTGGGCCCCTTCACGCCCGCCGCCCACACCCGCATGTCGCCGGCGATGAACTCGCCGTTCTGCAAGGCGACGCCGTCATCGCGCGCGCCCACCACCGACACGCCGGTCAGCACGCGCACGCCCAGCGCCTCAAGCTCGGCGCGCGCGGCTTCCGCGAGCTTCTCCGGCAGCGACGGGAGGAGGCGCGGGCCCGCCTCGATCAGCGTCACCTTGAGGCGGGTCTCGTCGAACACCTCAAGCCCGTAAAACCGCAGCGCCGCCGCGGCGTTGAAGAGCTCCGCCGCCAGCTCGACGCCCGTCGCGCCGCCGCCGACAATGACGACGCGCACATAGGCGTCCGCCGCGGGATCGGCGCTCATCTCGCGCGACACCCGCAGGCATTGGTTGAGGAGCTTCTGGCGAAACCGGTCCGCCTCGGCGGCGCTGTCGAGGAAGAGGCAGTGTTCGGCCACCCCCGGGGTGCCGAAATCATTCGAGACCGAGCCGACGGCGATCACGAGATAATCGTAGCGGATTGCGTGCGCGCCCATCACCTCGCGCCCGTCCTCGTCGCGGATCGGCGCGATCAGCACGCGGCGTTTCTCCCGGTCGAGACCCGCCATCTCGCCGTAGAAGAAGCGATAGCCCCAGCGGTGGCAGTGGCTGCGGTAGCCGACCTCATCGAGATTGGCGTCGAGCGAACCGGCCGCCACCTCGTGCAGCAGCGGCTTCCAGATGTGCGTCCGATTGCGCTCCACGAGGATGATGTCGAACGTCTCGCGTCCGAGCCTGGCGCCCAGCCGGCGCACCAGCTCAAGCCCGCCCGCGCCGCCGCCGACGACGACGATCTGCGTCTTCAGCCGCGCGCCCGGGCGCGTGACCACGGCCGGGCGAGAATCGACCGCGGTGATCGTCTCGGACATGCGTCGAGCTTCAACGCGCGTCCTGCATTCGTCAACGACCCCGGAGCCGGGGCCCGCCTCAGGCGTTGTTGACGATCAGCCGGACTGGGCTCTTTGGTTTGGCGAAAGGGGGGTGCAACGAACCCAGCTTGAGCCGCTGCACGCGGCGTCCGTCGAGAAAAGCTTCCCCGCCGAGCGGCTGGAACATGCCGAGATAGCGCTCCCCGATATGCTCGTCGATTTTCAGCGGCGTGAACAGGATCTCCGCGCCGATCTCCGCCGCCTCGGTCTCCGCATGGACCCGTGCGATGCCCGGCCCGCCGGCGGCCGCGCAGGATTCGATCAGCGCCACGATCAGCTTCCAGTCCTGCTCAAGGAAAAGCGTTGCGAAATCGCGCTCGCGCAGATCCTGCCCGAACAGCGCAATGAGCTCCGACCCGAAGCTGCGCAGCGGCCAGCGCCCGTCTTTCATCCGCTGGATGACGAACAGCCGCTCCAGCACCTGGTCGGCCCCGCCTTTCTTCGGGGCCTCGCGTCCGCCCGCGAGCGCGCGCCCGTAGACAAGCAGCGCGCGCGTGTCTGGATGGAAAGTCTCTTCGCCGGTCATTCGTCCGTGCACCCCGTAAGCCGGGGGAGCCGACGCACGGATCAGGCCACGCGGACGCCGTTCCAGAGCCGCACGCCGCTCGCGCGCGGCGGGAGATTCAGTGCGCCGGCCCTGCGCCGCGCGCGCTGGCTGGCGAAAACCGTGGAACCCGTGATGGCGGCGTCCCGATTTGGCGCGCCCGGCGGGGCCAGGGGCGGACGCGGCGGCGCCGATCTTGCTTTTTGTTCATGTGCTAGTCTGGTTCTCCACCGCCTCCGCGCTTCTCCCTGCCGCGCGGAGGCGTTTTCTTGTCCGCCGATGGCCGGCGGCGCGCGCGGCCGCACGCCCTGGACAAGCGCGCGCACGACCCCCTAATCCACACCATGACTGCGCTCGACGTCCGCTCCGCCCGCAAAGACCAGCTGATCGCCGGCGAGACCGGGGATTGGGAAGTGATCGTCGGGCTCGAAGTCCACGCCCAGGTGACGTCGAAGGCGAAGCTCTTTTCCGGCGCCAGCGCCGAATATGGCGGCTCGCCCAACACGCATGTGAGCCTGGTGGACGCCGCGATGCCGGGCATGTTGCCGGTGATCAACAAATTCTGCGTGGAGCAGGCCGTCCGCACCGGCCTCGGCCTGAAGGCGCAGATCAACGCCCGCTCGCGCTTCGACCGGAAGAATTATTTCTATCCCGACCTCCCGCAAGGCTATCAGATCTCGCAATTCCAGCACCCGATCGTCGGCGAGGGCGAAGTCGAGATCGAGGCCGACGGCGAGGCCGTCACGATCCGGATCGAGCGGCTGCATCTGGAGCAGGACGCGGGCAAGTCGATCCACGATCTCAGCCCCAGCGAGACGTTCGTCGACCTCAACCGCGCCGGCGTTGCGCTGATGGAGATCGTCTCGCGCCCCGACATGCGCTCCTCCAAAGAAGCGGGCGCCTATTTCAACAAGCTGCGATCCATCGTGCGCGCGCTCGGCACCTGCGACGGCAACATGGAGGAGGGCTCCATGCGCGCGGACGTGAACGTGTCCGTGCGCCGCGCCGGCACGAAAGAATGGGGCACGCGCTGCGAGATCAAGAACGTGAACTCGGTACGCTTCATGGCGCAGGCGATCGAGTACGAGGCGCGCCGCCAGATCGAAATTCTGGAGGGCGGCGGAACCATCGACCAGGAAACGCGGCTCTTCGATCCGGACAAGGGCGAGACGCGCACGATGCGCTCCAAGGAGGACGCCCACGACTATCGCTACTTCCCCGATCCCGATCTCCTCCCGCTGGTGCTGGAGAAGAAATGGATCGAGGAGATCCGCGCGTCGCTCCCCGAGCTGCCGGACGCGAAGAAGAAGCGGTTCGAGGACGCCTACGGTCTTTCACCCTATGACGCCGGCGTGCTCGCCGGCGATGCGGACTCCGCCGCCTATTTCGAAACCGTCGCGAACGGCCGCGACGCCAAGCTCGCCGCCAATTGGGTGACGCAAGAAGTGTTCGGCGCGCTCAATAAGGCGGGGCTCGACCTCGCCCAATCGCCGGTCAGCGCCGCCCAGCTCGGCGCGCTGATCGATCTCATCAAGGACGGCACGATCAACGGCAAGATCGCCAAGGACGTGTTCGCCAAGATGATGGAGACCGGCGATGATCCAGGCGCCATTGTCGAACGCGAGGGGCTGAAGCAGGTCACCGATTCCGGCGCGATTCTGAAAGCGATCGACGATCTCATCGCTGCGAACCCGGACAAGATCGAAGACCTGAAGAAGAACCCCAAGGCGTTCGGCTGGTGGGTCGGCCAAGTGATGAAGGCGACCGGCGGCAAGGCCAACCCCGCCGCTGTGAACGCGCTTCTGAAGCAAAAGCTCCCGATATGAACCTGCTCGATCGCGCGCATGTGAGCGACGCGCTCCGCTTCTGGGAGGTCGGCCGGCTGCCGTACAATCTGGCGCTGGCGCTGACGGCGCTTGGCGCGCTCAATGTGCAGGGTTTGCTCACGCCGGAGGGTCTGGGACCGCTCGCGCCGCATTTTCCGGTCCTGCTCGTGCTCGCCGGCGCCGCGAACGTGCTCTATTGCGCCGCCTATCCGGTGGACCTCGTGCTGCAGCATTCCGACTGGCGCCCGCGCCGGCGCGTGTGGCGCCTTGGGCTCTGGTGCGCCGGAACGCTTCTCGCGATGGCGCTGACCTGGATCATGATGCTCGGCGCCATGGGCCTCGGCGAAGCGCTCAGTGAATTCTGAGATCGCGGCCAGGCGTCAGCCCAGCGGCTTCATCAGCAGGATCGTCGTCAGCCCGCTGTTCCATTCGGTGTCCGGGTATCGATCGGCCTCGACATAGCCGCGGGCGGCGTAGAAGGCGCGCGCGCCCGTGTTGAACGTGTCCGTCTCAAGTCGCGCGGCCCCGAAGCCGGCCGCCGCGATGTCGGCTTCGGCCTTGTCCATGAGCAGGCGTCCAACGCCCGTCCGCGCGGCGGCGGCGCGGACGTGGAGCGCGTTCACGAAGTCCCCGTCCCAGTCCACGAAGCCTACCGGGTCGCCCGCGCGCTCCGCCACCCAGAACGCGTCTCCGCGCGCCGCGATATACGCCGCCGGGCGGTCCTGGTCGCGAAACGCCGCCGCCGCCGTGGGCGTCAGGTGCGGCAGCCAGGCGCTCGCGTACGATCGTAGAGGATCGCACGCAGGGCGGGCGCATCGGCCGCGCGCGCGGGGCGGACAAGCGTCTCAGCGCACGATGGCATTCGCGCAAACCAATCCCGCCGCGCGCGTCCGCAACGAGCGAACATGACGGCAATGGCGGGAGGGGAAGGTGTCGGCGCCGGGAAGCACAGCCAGACTCTACTGCGAACAGATTCTCATGACAGCGTTACGGAGCGCTCCCGGCGCCTCGCGACGAAGCATGCGCAAAGATGGTTTCCGAGAAGTAACCGCGCAAATAAAGAGAGCCGCCCCGGCGCGGACGCGCCGGAGCGGCTCGATGCTCATGTCACTGTGGGCTTGGGCTTAGTATCCGCCGCCCAGGATCAGGCCGAGGATCACGCCCGTTGCGACGCCGACCAGCAGGTAGTCGCCGCGGTCGTCGCGCACCCAGTGATAGCCGCGCGGCGGATCGTACAGCCGATAGCGGTGATAGTCGCGCACCACGACATAGCGGTCGCGATAGTACCCGGGGACGCGGTCACCGCGCCGCCAGGCCCGATAGCCCGGCCGATAGGAATGGTGGCGGTAATAGTCCGCGCGCGGCGCGCCCCAATGGAATCGACCATTGTACCAATAGCCGTTGTGCCGGCGCCGGTCCCAACGGTCCTCGCGCCGATCCCAGCGATCTTCGCGCCGATCCCACCGGTCTTCGCGCCGGTCATACCGGCCGCGATCGTGACGCGCATCGCGGCGGTCTTCACGGCGGTCCCAGCGATCTTCGCGGTGGTCGCGCCGATCCTCGCGGTAGTCACGACGATCTTCGCGATAATCACGTCGGCCTTGTGCGGCCGCTTCCGAACTCAAGGCGACCGGCGCTGCGAATGACAGCACGGCCAGCAATGGCAACGCGTATTTCTTCATAGCGTGCAGCTCCGTCTTCATTCCCTTCGAACAATTAGCTCGCTCTGAAGGGGTTTGTTCCCTCTCGACGGAGACCATCGCGCACACGCGCTGAACCGCGCCTGAATGAATCGCTCAGCTTGGAACGCCCGCAGGGTGCGGCGCCCGCCGGAGGGAGGATGGCGGGCGCCGCGGAGCGGGATAGACGGGGGGAACGCCTATCCGTGGCGTGCTCTCACTAATTGTTGAGGAGCACGTTCAAGATGATGCCGGTGGCGACGGCGGCGAGGATGATCTCGCCCGTGTTGGACCGGCGGTACTCGTAGCCGCGCGGGGGCGGCGCGAGCCGGTAGCGGCGATAGTCCGTCACGCGGGCATAGTGCGCGCGATCCCAGGCCGAGAGCCGCTCGCCGCGGCGCCATTGGCGCTGCTCGTAGCGGAAATCGCGGGCGCGGGCCTGCGCAGCGGAGGGGGCGCCGCGATAGAACCGGCCATTGGCCCAGAAACCGTTGTGGCGGGCGCCGCGGCGCACTTCACGGCGATCTTCGCGCCGGTCGTTGCGGTCGTACCGGGCGTTGCGGGCGTACCGGTCGTGGGGGTCGCCGCGGGCGAACGCGGCCGCCGGCGTCGCGGCCAGAGGGGTCAGCACCGTCGCGGCGACCAGCGCGCTCAACATCGCTTTCTTCATAGTCCAGCTCCTTGCCTGCCTCGTTGATTGGCGGCGCCGGTCATCCGGCTGTCCGCCTTCGCCTCGTTGCGATGGCATGAGGAATAACGGGCGGGACCTGAATCTGTTCTGAGTAAACGCGAAAAAATCAGCAGATCAGCAGGGCGTGAAATCTTATACAGGGTTTGTCTAATGTGTGTCATCCTGTGTCTTGAATAAATAATAGAAGGTCGTCTCCGAAGTGACAACTTGCAACGGTTGACGATGACTTGGTTGTGATCTTGGCGGCGTAGGCTGGTCGCGCCGTCGGTGCTGATCGCCGCGGCGTGCGGTGCGAGCCGCCGCGCCTGGTCCGCGCCGCCGGCCGGCCATGGTAAATAATCAGTAGGCTGAATATCCGGGTACGGCTGATCCGGCGTTTACGTTATCTCAAATAAAGCACGGCATTTCATGCGCCTCGCTCGTCTCATGGGAGGCGCGCGGTGGGGGGAAGCCGAGACGCGAAGACGCGCGACGCTTCCATGGACCAAGGGAGCGGCCGTCATGGCGTTCACAGATATGGAAATCAGGGAAGCGCACGACGCGGTGACGTCTGGCGCAGCGCACAGCGATCTCTACAAGCTCGGGCTGATCTACTCGACGGGCAACGGCGCCGAAGTCGATCTCGTCGAAGCGCACAAATGGTTCAATCTGGCCGCGCTGCGCGGGTCGGACGCCGCCAAGGATTGCCGGCGCGAGCTGGCCGATCAGATGACGTCGGCGCAGATCGCGGATGCGCAGCGCGCCGCGCGCGAATGGCTGAAGAAGCGGCACTGATATCCGCTGGTGCGGCGTCTCAGAAATGCGCCCCGCGCGTGTTGCGTGCGGTGAGCGCGTCATGCGCCAGCGCCCGGTCGGCGACCTCCGCCAGCGGCAGGATGTCGAGCTTGAGCGCGCGCGCCTTGCGCAAGAGCGCCCCCAGCGCCCCGGTCGGCGCGCCATGCGCTGACGGCGCGTTGGCCACATCGCGCATGTAGACGATCATCCAGGCGCGGTCGCGATCGGCCCGGTCGAGCGCGGCGAGCAGCGGATCGAGCGCGGCCCAGCCAAAGAACGGAAGCGCCTTCAGCTGCGCCATGTCCACGCGGCCGCGATTGAGTCCCGGGCTGCGGCCCCGCGCGGCGACGAAATCCCCCGGCAAGGCGTGCTTCACGCTTCGGCTCACGCGGCCCTGCGGATAGGCGAAGGTGCGCGGCGTGCGCGAAAGGCCGATGAGCGCCAGTTCAATCGTGTTGCGCGCGCATTGCGACAGCGCCTCGTCCGCTTCCAGCGCGCGCTCGTCTCTGTGATCGCAGGCGGCGCAGCCGATCTCGTGTCCCGCTCCGGCGAGCCGGCGCACGTCTTCATCCGTATAGAGAGCGCCGATCTCGGGATCGACGGCGCCCATGCGCCCGGCGCTCACGAAGAACGTCCCGCGCGCCTCCACGCGCTCCAGCGCCGCCGCACCGGTCAGCGCCGCGCCTTGGCTGAAGTCGTCGAAGCACAAAGTCAGCGCGCCGCGCGGCAGGCGCAGCGTGCACGGGCGCGCACAATCGCCCCCGCCGACGCCGGCTGAGAAGGCGGCGCGCAATCTGGCGCCGGGCGATTGAAAGGCGAGGGCGGTCATCGGCGCGCTCCTTCAGTTCAGCGATGAGTCATCCGGTCCCCAAGCAGGACCGGCGCCGTACAGATAAGGATCCAGATGTCGAGCCAGATCGACCCGTGCGCGATATAGTCGAGATCGAGTTCGACGCGCCGGCGCACGGCGTCGGCGGTGTCGCAAGGCCCGCGCGACCCGTTGATCTGCGCCCACCCGGTGATGCCGGGCCGCACCCGATGGCGATGCGCATAATCGTCGGCGATCCGGGTGAGCTCCTGGTCGGCGGCGCGCATCGTGACGGCGTGTGGACGCGGGCCGACGAGCGACATGTCGCCCATCAGCACGTTGAACAGCTGCGGCAACTCGTCGAGGCTGGTCTTGCGCAGGATCGCGCCGAGGCGCGTCACCCGCGGATCGTTCTTTTGCACCTGGCGCAGCGCGCCGTCCTGCGGGGCATGCCGCATGGACCGGAACTTCAACACCTGGATGACGCGGTTGTTGAGGCCGTGCCGCGGCTGGCGGAACAGGATCGGGCCGCGGCTGGAAAATTTCACCGCGACCGCCGTCGCAAGAAGCAGCGGCGAAAGCGCCACGATCAGCGCGGCCGAGACCACGATGTCGAACACGCGCTTCACGAACGCGTACCCTGGACGCGAGAATCCGCCGGAGACGCAGATCACCGCCGCGTTCTGATCGAGCCGCCGATCGACCACGACGCCCCCCATGTCGCGCTCGACGATGAGGTCCACCCGGTTCGGCAGAACACGCAGCTTGTTGATCAGCGCGCCCGCACGCTCTTCTGCGCCCGGTCCAAGCGAAACCACGATGCGGTCGATGTCGGGAAGCGCCTTCCAGCGCATGAGGTCGTCGACGCCGCCGATGACGGGGACGCCCTCGATGCGCTCCGGCGTCCGCGTGGCGCGGTCGTCCACGATCGCGGCGATGGTCAGCCGCCCGGAGCGCCGCGCGCGCTGGATGAAGCGGCGCGCGGCCTCTGTCGCGCCGACGATGACGGCGGTCTCTGCGAACGCGCCCGCCTTGGCGCTACGGTCGACATAGAACGTAGCCGCGAGGTGCAGCGCCGCGAGCGCGCACGCCGTCGCCGGCAGGATGAGCGAGAGCGCCGCCGCACTTGTCGCGTCGGGCGCGCTGAACGCGGCGACCACCAGCGCAGCGATGGCGCCGAGCGCGAGACCCCCGATTGCGTTCTCCGCGCGCCAGCCGCTTGCATGGGCGGCGTAGGCGGAGACGGACCACAGGCCAAGCTTCAGCGTCAGGAGCGGCAGCGCAAGACGCACCGCGTCGGCGACCGCCATGGCCCCCAGCGACACTTCAGCGCCCCAGCGGGCCACGAAGCCGAGCGCGAGCGCCAGGAGCGCCCAGTCGAGCGCGGCGATCAGGCGGGCCGCGTCACGGGGCGGAATACGCCGGATCCGGCGCAATTGCGGGTCGGGGAGGGCGGTCTGCGCGGCCCGTTCCGCGGCCGGCGCGGCTGCGCCCTCCAGCCGCCGCCAGCGGAAGGCGGCGCGGGGGTCGGCGGCGGCCGCACGTCCCGATTTGGCGCGGCGCGTGAGCGAAAGTGTGGTGAACATCAGCGTTTGCCCCACCCAGGCGAATTGTCCTGGGCGGCTTCGCGCAAAGGCCGTGCCGAAGATGGAGGGACATTAACGGTCGTCGCGCGGGCAGCCCGCGGCCCTCGAGCGCCCGCGCCGCTTGATCGGCGGCCCGCGGGCGCGTAATCGAAGCCGCTCGTCGGGCGGGCGACCGCCGCCCCGCGGACCGGAGACGTGGCCGAGCGGCTGAAGGCGGCGCCTTGCTAAGGCGTTGTACCTTAACCGGGTACCGAGGGTTCGAATCCCTCCGTCTCCGCCAGCGACAGTATATAATGTACTGAAATTATTTAGTATTTTGTCGGTCGTGTGACCAGACGCGTCTCTTTACCCGCCACCCTACCCACACAAAGTGGGGATGATCGAGCGCTGTTCTTCACGGAAAAAGTTCTGAGTTCGACGGAGTCCGCACAAGGTCGCGCTCGTTCGAGACAGGCTGGGGCGTCGGGCGGCGGCGGATGGTTGCTCATGACTTGGTAACCTGCCGGTCGCGGGATGGGCCGATGGAACGCCGTTCACGACCAGCCCCATGACCGACTCCCACGTCCCGTGGAAATGGACGCGGCGCTTTGCCGTGGGGCTCACCATTTCCGTCGCCGCGTTTTCACCACCGCCGAAGGCATGTTGGCCAAGCACACCGGCACCGGCGAGTTCGATGCGCCCGATCGCGCCGTGGCGCTCGTCGGCGCGCGCGATTACGGCCGCTACGCCTCACGCGACCTCGGCACGCTACCGGTCGATTTCCTCTCCACGGTCGACATCACCAACGGCAATTCCGGCTCCGCGACGCTCAACGCGCGCGGCGAGTTCGTCGGCCTCGCGTTCGACGGCACCCTCGACGGCGTCATCTCGGATTGGTGGTACGAAGCGCCGATCAACCGCACCATCCACGTCGACAGCCGCTATATGCTCTGGGTGATGGATCGGGTCGACGGCGCCCAGCGTCTCCTGACAGAGATGGACGTGCCGCGAGATGACGCGCGCGCCAGCGTCGAATGACTCGGCCGAGAGTGTCGCATGACGACTCCGCAGGTCGCCCGTGTGAATCGCCATTTACGCCACTGCCGGGCGTCTTTGCACGGTAGACGAGGCCGTCCGCTGCGCGCGCAAGCCGCCAGTCTCCGCCGCCGCCGATTTCACGCGACCGCGAGCGTCGTTCTTGGCCGCTATTCCCGCCGCTGTGTTTGGTGAGCAGGATCGTCTTCAACTCGCCGAACGCGGTCATTCGATCATCCCCCTAGCCGGTAGCCGTAGCCTTGCTCGGAGAGGAGCAGCGTCGGGTTCTTGGGATCGTCTTCGATCTTGTCGCGAAGTTGGCCGATGTAGACGCGCAGATAGCGGATGTCGGCGTCTTGCGCGCCCCACACGGCGCTGAGAAGGCTCTCATGCGCAACGGGCTCGCCGGCGCGGACGGCAAGCTCGGCGAGCAGATCGAATTCCTTGCGCGTGAGCTTCACGTCGGCGCCCGCCTTCGACACGTTGCGGCGAGCGAGATCGATCGTCAGATCGCCAACGGTGATGATCGGCGCGGCGCCTCGCATCTGCACCGCGTGGCGCAGCGCCGATCGAATGCGCGCAAAGAGCTCCGCCAACCCGAACGGCTTGGTCACATAATCGTCCGCGCCGAGATCGAGCGCGCGCACTTTGGAGGCTTCATCGCCCCGCGCCGTCAGGACGATGATCGGCGTCAGATCTCCGCGTGCGCGCAGTTCCGAAAGAAGCGTCAATCCGTCCGCATCAGGAAGACCCAGATCGAGGATGATGAGGGCCGGCGCCGCCGCCGTGAGATGCTGGCGCGCCGAGGTGACGCTGCCGGATTCGTCCGGCGCATAGCCTTCGGCCTTGAGGCTTGCGACAATCGAGTGGCGCAGCGCCTTGTCATCCTCCACGACCAGGACACGGCGCGCAGCGGCGCTCATCACGGCTCCTCGATGGGCAAGCGGATGCGAATGAGCGCCCCCGGCGCATCCGCACGGTTCTCTGCTTCGATCGTTCCGCCCTGAGCGGCGAGAAAGCCGTGTGCGATCGCGAGGCCGAGCCCCGTACCTGGCGGGCGCCCGTCCCCTTCGGCCCCGCGCACGAACTTGTCAAACAAGCGTGGCAGCGCCGCCCGCGGGATGCCCGGCCCGTCGTCCCGCACTTCGATGACGACCGCGTGGCTTTCGCGGAACGCGCGGATCAGGACGCGGCCGCCCGGGCCAGCATACTTGCCGGCGTTCTCCAGCACGTTGACGAGCGCGCCTTCCGCCAGCGCGCTGTCGACCAATATCCGCGGCAGCCCCGACGACACGTCCCGAGAAACAGTCATGTCGGCGAGGGCGAAGCGAGCGCTCTCTATCGCCTGCTCGACGAGGACCGCCGCTTCCATCGCTTTGCGCCGGGCGCGGACGACGCCGGCGTCCAGGCGGCTCATGTCGAGGAGGTTGTCGATGAAACGCGAGAGCCGCGCGATCTCGGACGACGCGGCGGCCAGCAATTGCGCCTGCGTTTGGGCGTCGTGCTTGTCGCCGTAGCGTTCGATGCTTTCGATAGAGCTACGGATCGCCGCAAGCGGTGTGCGCAGATCGTGCGACACCGACGAAAGTAGGGTGCCTTTGAGCCGCTCGCTTTCCGCCTCGATGCGCGCGTCAGCGGCCTCCTGGGCAAAGCGGGCGCGGTCGAGCGCTACACCGGCTTGAACGGCGATAAGGTCAAGGATGCGCCGTTGCTCGGGATCGAGACGCGCGGCCTCGTCCAAAGGGCGCACGCCGATGACGCCGACGAAGCCGCGCTCGCCCGGCACCGGGATGAACAGCCAGCGCGCGCCGTGCAGCGTGTCTGTGCCGCGGCCCGCGGCGCGGCGCTGCGCGAACGTCCATTTGGCCGCCGCCAGATCGTCGGCGCCGAGCATCTCCGGTCCCGGCGCCTCGGCGATGAGTTCCAGTTCACCGTTCCGCGCCGACAGTACGACAACCCGCGCGAACAGAAGTTTCGACGCCATCTCTGCGGCCGAGGCGGCGATGTCGGATTCCTCCTCGGCGCCGACGAGGCCGCGGGCGTAGCTTTCGAGGTCTGCGGCCTGGCGCGCTTGACGGCGGGCGATGAGGGTCTGCGCCCGCACGCGCGCCGCGACGCCGCTCACCGCGATGCCGACGGCGAGGAAGAAGAACACAGCCCACACGTTCACCGGATCAGCGATGCGGAAGGTGTAGTATGGCTTGGTCAGTAAGAAGTTGTACGCGAGCGCTGCGCCGATTGCCGCGAACGCCGCCACCGAAGCGCCGTACCGCACCGCCGCTGCGATGATCGGGATCACGAAGACAAGAGAGATGTTCGGCAGGTCGATGGCGCGGTCGATCCAGACGCCGAACGCGGCCGCGACAGCCACGAAGAGCGACGCCATCACGTAGCCGCCCGGCTCGCCCAAGGGCGGGAGGCGCATCGCCTCGCCAAGGCCGGCGTCGGACTTTTTCTCTTCGCGGGGACAGATCTCGATGGCGATATCGCCGGCGCCGCGCACGAGCCGGCGGATGATCGAGCCGCGGAATACCTCGACCCAAAGCGGCCGCGACGCCGCGCCGACGACGATATGCGTGACATTGCGGTCGCGCGCGTGCGACAGAATCTCGCCGGCGGGATCGTCGCCATTGAGGCTGCGCGTCGTTGCGCCCAGTTCTTCGGCCAGGCGGAAAGCCTCCAATAGTCCGGCGCGCGCGTCTTTTGAGGCGCGTTCCGTTTCGGGCGTCGCGACGTGCACGGCCTCCCATGGCGCGCGCAAGCGATCGGCGAGGCGTTTCGCGCGGCGCACGACAGTGAGCGCCGCGGGCGTGGGATCGATGCAGGCAAGGATGCGGTCGCTCGCCTCCCACGGGCCTTCGATGCCGTGCAGGGCCATGTGCGCGCGCATAGCTTCGTCCACGCGCTCGGCGGTGCGGCGCAGCGCGAGTTCGCGGAGAGCGGTGATGTTGCCTTCGGTGAAAAAGTTAGCGAGCGCGCGCTGGGCCGCCTCCTGCGGATAGACTTTGCCTTCACGCAGGCGCTGCTGCAGCTCTTCTGGGGTGATGTCGACCAACTCGATGTCGTCGGCGAGGTCGAGGATCGAGTCCGGCACAGTCTCGCGCACCTGCACGCCGGTGATCTTGGCGACGATGTCGTTGGCGCTTTCCAGGTGCTGCACGTTCATGGTGGAATAGACGTCGATCCCGCACGCGAGGATCTCCTGCACGTCCATCCAGCGCTTGGGATGAAGCAGCCGTTCGGCGTTGGTGTGCGCGAGTTCGTCGATCAGCACGAGCTGCGGACGGCGCTTCAGCACGGCATCGAGATCGAGTTCCTTGAGCACGCGGCCGCGATAGTCGATGTGGCGGCGCGGGATGAGTTCGAGCCCGTGGATGAGGCTTTGCGTCTCACTGCGTCCGTGATGCTCGACGACGCCGATCGCGACATCGACGCCCTCGCGCTTCTTGTCGTGCGCTTCGAGCAGCATCTCGTAGGTCTTGCCGACGCCCGGCGCCGCGCCCAGGAACAGCTTCATCCGGCCGCGGCCCTCTTTCGCCGCGCTCTTCAGGAGTGCGTCCGGCGACGGGCGGGCGGGGTCGGCGGCGGTCATGACACGGCGTCGTCGAGGGCGAGATTGAGGCGCAGCACGTTGACTACAGGCTCTCCGAGCACGCCTAGAAATGGGCCTTCCGTGTGCTGATCGACAAGAGCCGCGACGTCGGCCTCGGACATATTCCGTGCGCGCGCCACCCGTGCCGTTTGCGCCTGCGCCGCGGCAGGCGAGATGTGCGGATCGAGCCCGGAGCCCGAGGCGGTCGCGAGATCGACGGGGATCGGCCCTTCGACGCCGGCGGCGCGCAACCGCGCGGCGTCGGCCTTGACCCGATCGGCGAGCGCTTGCGACGTCGGCCCGAGATTCAAGCCTGAAGACGCTGAAGCGTCGTAACCCTCCCCCGCTGCGGACGGGCGCGGCCAGAAATAGCGCTCGCCCGTGAAGCGCTGCCCGATGAGCGCGGAGCCGACGACGCGGCCGTCGCGCACGATCAGGCTGCCATTGGCCTGGTGCGGAAGGAGCGCCTGCGCCGCACCCGTGATCGCCAACGGATAGGCGAGCCCGAAGAGGAGCGTGAAGAGCGCTAGGAGAACGAGGGCGGGGCGAAGATGCGACATGTTCAGGCCAGTCCGAGTGTGGAGACGACGACGTCGATGATCTTTATGCCGATGAACGGGGCGACGAGGCCGCCCGCGCCATAGATCGCGAGATTGCGGGCGAGCAGGCGCCCCGCCGGCGCGGGCTTGTAGGGCACGCCGCGCAGCGCCAGGGGAATAAGCGCTGCAATGATGAGTGCGTTGAAGATAATCGCAGAGAGGATCGCGCTTTGGTGGCTCGCGAGGCCCATGACGTTGAGCGGCGCAAGCTGCGGGTAGAGCATCGGCGCCGCGAAGATCGCCGGGATGATGGCGAAGTACTTCGCCACGTCATTGCTCACGGAGAACGTCGTCAGCGCGCCCCGCGTCATCAGCAATTGCTTGCCGATGCCCACGATCTCGATGAGCTTGGTCGGATCGCTGTCGAGGTCGACCATGTTGCCGGCCTCGCGCGCCGCAACGGTGCCCGTCTGCATCGCCACGCCGACATCGGCTTGCGCCAGCGCCGGCGCGTCATTGGTGCCGTCGCCGCACATGGCGATCAGACGCCCCTTCGCTTGCTCGGCGCGGATCAGGTCTAGCTTCTTCTCCGGCGTCGCTTGGGCGAGGAAGTCGTCGACGCCGGCCTCCGCGGCGATCGCGGCGGCTGTGAGCGGATTGTCGCCAGTAATCATCACCGTACGGATGCCCATGCGCCGCAGTTCCGCGAAGCGCTCTTTCACGCCGCCTTTGACGATGTCCTTCAGGTAGACGACGCCCAGCGGGCGGACGTTTGCGGCGACCGCGATCGGGGTGCCGCCCGAACGCGCAATGCGATCGGCGATCTGCTGCAGCTCCGGCGGCGGCGCCCAGGACGCACCGTTCTGTCCGCGCAAATGCTCGACGATCGCGTCGACCGCGCCCTTGCGGATGCGTTGGCCGCCCCAGTCGGCGCCGCTCATGCGCGTCTGCGCCGTGAACGGAATGAAGCGCGCCTTGTGCTCGGCGGGATCGCGGGGTCTCAAACCATGCCGCTCTTTCGCGAGGACGACGATGGAGCGGCCTTCCGGCGTCTCGTCGGCAAGGCTCGCCAGCTGCGCCGCTTCCGCAAGCTCCAGTTCGCTGACGCCCGGCAGCGGGTGAAACTCCGTGGCCTGACGATTGCCGAGGGTGATCGTGCCGGTCTTGTCGAGCAGCAGCACATCGACATCGCCGGCCGCCTCCACGGCGCGGCCGGACATCGCGAGCACGTTGAACCGCACGAGCCGGTTCATGCCCGCGACGCCAATGGCCGAGACAAGCCCCGCGATCGTCGTCGGGATGAGCGCGATGAGAAGCGCCGCGAGCGCTACGCCCGTGACGGCGCCGCCGGCATACCCCGCAAAGCTCGGGATGGCGGCGATGGCGATCAGGAAGATGAGCGAAAGCGCCGCCAGAAGGATCGCGAGCGCCAGTTCGTTCGGCGTCTTGCGCCGATCGGCGCCTTCGACAAGCGCAATCATCCGGTCGAGGAAGCTCGACCCGCGCTCCGCCGTGATGCGGATGACGATGCGGTCGGAGAGCACGCGTGTGCCGCCGGTGACGGCGGAGCGGTCCCCGCCCGACTCGCGGATGACCGGCGCGCTCTCGCCGGTGATGGCGCTTTCGTCGACGGTCGCCACACCTTCGATCACTTCGCCGTCGCCGGGGATCACGTCGCCGGCTTCGCAGACAACGAGATCGCCGATTCTGAGCTGCGGCGCAGGCACGGTCTCGAACGCCGTCTCGCTCGCGGAGGCGATTCGCTTCGCCAGCGTCTCGGTCTGCGTTTTGCGCAAGCTCGCGGCCTGCGCCTTGCCGCGGCCTTCCGCCGTCGCTTCGGCGAAGTTCGCAAAGAGCACCGTGAGCCAGAGCCAGAACGCGATCTGGCCGGAGAAAAGCGCGTCGCCGCCGCGTGCGAGATCGCGCAGCCACAGCACGCTCACCAGCAAAGACGCCACGGCGGTGACGAAGATCACGGGATTGCGCGCCAGCGTGCGCGGGTCGAGCTTGGCGAGCGCATCTTTTGCGGCGGCGCCCAAGATCGCGGGTGTGAACAGGGAAGCGTCGGACTTGCGGGCCATGGTGCGCCTAGAAGAGTTCGCCGCGCAGCATCGAAAAATGCTCCGCAACGGGGCCGAGCGCGAGCGCGGGAAAGAAGGTGAGACCGCCGGAGATCAAGATGACGCCGACGGCGAGCCCGAAGAAAAGCGGGCCGTGTGTCGGGAACGTGCCTTCGCTTGCCGCGACTTTCGGCTTCGCCGCCACCGCGCCGGCGACTGCGAGCATCGGCACGATCATGGCGAAGCGCCCGATCAGCATCGCGATGCCGAGCGTGACGTTCCAGAACGGCGTGTTGGCAGTGAGGCCGGCGAAGGCCGAGCCGTTGTTCCCGGCCGCTGAAGAATAGGCGTAGAGCATTTCCGAAAAGCCGTGCGGGCCGGCGTCGTTCGGGCCGCCGCCACCGGCGCTGCGCCATTCGGGGACGGCCGCCGCAAGCGCGGTGAAACCGAGGATCGCCGCCGGCACGCACAGGATCGCGAGCATGGTGAGCTTCATCTCGCGGGCGTCGATCTTCTTGCCCAGATATTCCGGCGTACGCCCGACCATCAGCCCGGCTACGAAGACCGCGAGGATCGCGTACAGAAGGAAGCCGTAGAGGCCCGCGCCCACGCCGCCGACGATGATCTCGCCGAGCTGGATATTGAACAGGGGCACCAACCCGCCCAGCGGCATGAAGCTGTCATGCATGGAATTGACCGCGCCGCAGGAGGCGGCCGTGGTGATCGCGGCGAAGAGCGCCGAAGCCGCGATTCCGAACCGCACTTCTTTGCCTTCCATGTTGCCGCTCGCGCCATCGAGCCCCGCAAGCGCAAGATTTGCCTGCGCTTCCGCCCAATAGGCGAGCGTGACGCCCGCGATGAACAGCACGCCCATCGCAGCCAGGATCGCCCGGCCCTGACGCTCATCGCCAACCATGCGGCCAAGCACGTTCGTCAGCGCCGCGCCGATGGCGAAGATGGAGACCATTTGCACGAAGTTCGCCAGCGCGGTGGGGTTCTCGAACGGATGGGCCGCGTTGACGTTGAAAAAGCCGCCGCCATTGGTGCCGAGCATCTTGATCGCGACTTGGCTCGCGACCGGCCCCAGCGCGATGGTCTGCTCGCCGCCTTCAAGGGTCCCCGCCGCCGCGTCTGCAACAAGCGTCTGCGGCATGCCTTGCGACACGAGGAAGAGCGCGTAGCCGATGCAGATCGGCAGCAGCACATAGAGATTGATGCGGGTGAGATCAGTCCAGAAATTTCCGATGGCGTCGGCGCGCGAGCGTGCAAATGCACGGATGAACGCCACCGCGAGCGCGATGCCCGTGGCGGCGGAAAGGAAATTCTGCACGGTGAGACCGGCCATTTGGCTGAAATGCGAGAGCGTCGTCTCGCCGCCATAGCTCTGCCAATTCGTGTTGGTCACAAACGACATCGCCGTGTTGAATGCGAGGTGGTCCGAAACCGGCCCAAAGGCCTGCGGATTGAGCGGCAAGACATGCTGCAGGCGCAGAATCGCATAGAGCAGCGCAAAGCCCGCGGCGTTGAACGCGAGCATGGAAAGCGCATAGCCCTTCCAACTTTGCTCACGCGCCGGATTGACTCCGGCCGCGCCGTAGAATGCCGTCTCCACCGGCTTGAGCACTGGCGAAAGCCAGGTGCGCTCGCCCGCCATCACCCTGGTCAGGTAGCCGCCCAGAGGTCGTGCGAGCGCAGCGACGACCACAACGAAGACCAGAATCTGTGTCCAGCCTAGCCACGTCATCAGAATCTCTCCGGACGCAGCAGCGCGATCAGCAGATAAACGAAGACGAGTGCGGCCGCGGCGCCGCCGAGCACGAGATCAAGCGCCATCACGCGCGCCCGCAGCCCAGGGCGTAGAGCGCCATGAGCGCAAAGCCGCCCAATCCGAGCACGAGATAAAGGATATCGCCCATCGCCGGTCACCTCCGCCGCCGCGCGGCCACGGCGGATATGGATCAGGCGCGCATAGGAATTCGATGCGGTTGGAGTTAAATCCATCGACCCGCTGGTTAGGGCCAATGACGGCTGCAGAGGCCGCACGTTGCTACGAGCGACCGGACTGGCGGCCCCAAAGCCGCCAGTCGCACCCGGGGGTTGCCATGGGCCGCCTTTCGCCCCTTCTGATCGTTCAGCGTGCGCTTTGCGCAACCTCTCGCACCATTCCTTCAAACGGTGCGAGCATGTCAGCCATGGCGCGCGACACGTCCGGCGGCGCGCTTATCAGCGTACCGGCGTCATAGGGCGGCGCCGGCGCGTACTCAGCCTGCAGCTGAATGGCCCGGGCGTAGTTTGCGCCACGCAGCCGCCCAATCAGCGCAAGTCCGAAATCAAGACCGGCGGAGACGCCCGCGCCGGTGACCACGTTGCCGTCCGTCACCACGCGTTCGTGTACGGGCGTGGCGCCGAAAGCCGGCAGCGTGTCGATTGCAGCCCAATGCGACGTGGCGCGCTTGCCGCGCAAGAGGCCGGCTTGTCCAAGGACAAGCGAGCCCGTGCACACGCTGGTGATGTGACGTGCGCGTGAGCCGCGATCGGCCACGAAGGCGACGATCCTTGGATCGCGCATGGCGTTGAGCGTCCCCATCAAGCCGCCCGGCGTGAACAGCACGTCGAGATCGCGGGGGCAATCGTCGAATGTGACGGTCGGCGCGATGGCGAGCCCCAGATCGCTGGCGACGGGCGCGAGATCGGCCGCCGGCGTCACCAGATGAACGCGCGCGCCCATCATGCACGCGAACATATAATGTGGTCCAACGAGATCGAGCGCGGTGAAGCCCGGATAGAGCAGCATCGCGATTTGTTCCTCGCCGTACATCTGCAGATCAGGAATGGCGCCAAGCGCATCATGCGCGGCGTTGTCGCCAACGCGTTCGTCGGGCGGGCTTTGCGCCAGCGCGTCGCCCAGGGCGAGGTAGGCGCTAAGTGCGCCGCCCGCGGTCAGCGCCAACAGCGCGCGTCGATCAATAGCCATGGAGCTTCTCCTTCAGAAACGCGCTTCGAGCGAGACGAACGCGGTGCGCGGCTGGCCGGGACGGACAACGTCCTGGGCCAGGTATTGGTACGGTGTGAGGTAGTCTTCGTCGGTGAGATTAACGATGCTGAGCCCCAGCCGATACCGACTCCATTCATACGAGCCCTGGGCGTCGAACACGGTGTAGGCGTCGCCAAAGCCGACGTTCGCGTTGGCGGTGGGCGCAGCGCTTGAATGGGTTGCGCCCAGCCCGAGACCGAAACCGGCGAGCGCGCCGTCGCTGAAGCGATACCGCGCCGCAAGACGGCCCGACGTGTCCGGCACGCGGGCGAGCTGGTTGCCGACTGTGCTCGCGCCGGGAACATCGGTGTCACGCGTCACCGTGGCGTCGGTGGAAGCGAAGCTGCCGAGCACGGAGATGTTGGGCGTAGGTTCCAAGACCAGATCGAGCTCTACGCCCTTGCTCTCTTGCTCGCCGCCTTGGACGGACCCGAACGGCACAAGGAAGGAACCGACCGGAACATCGCTCCGCGTGATCTGGAACGCAGCGATCGTGCCGGACAAGCCAATGCCGCGCACGTCGAATTTCACGCCGGCTTCATAGCTTTCGCTTGTCTCGGGGACGGGCGGCTGGCCCATGTCGCCTGAGAAGAATAGCGTCAGCCGCGAGCCTGTCGCGTAGCCGGCGAACAGCGAAACGCCGTCATTCAATCGGTAGGATACGCCGATGCGTGGATCGAAGCGCTCGTATGTTTCCTCAGTCAGCCTCGCCGCGCCGGCGACTTCCTGGATCTCGTATTGCGAGTACCGGCCCGAAACGAGCACGCTGAGCCGTTCGCCGAATTTCAATTCGTCCTGCGCGTAGAGCGCCAGAGTGCGATAGTCGTTCTTCTGCGTGCCGGTGATCGGCGGGATCGCGCCGAAGGTCAGGCCGGCGGGTCCCAGGGCGTAGTCGATCACGCCGATCGGCGCGAAATCGAACCCGCTGCCGACATGGTAGTCGACTGTGTCCCAAGTGGCGCCGAGCAGCAGCGTGTGTCCGATGCTTCCAGTTCGCCCTTGCCAAAGCAGGCTGGCGTCCAGCGTAGTCTCGCTGATTTCGGTCGGCAGCTGACCGCGAATGATCGCCGCCTCTGTGCCGCTCAGCGGGAAGAACGCCAGGTACGGGAACGAGGCGTATTCATCGAACGCGGATTCGTAGCGCCGCGCGCGCACGGTTCCACGCCACGCATTGCTGAAGCGGTGCGTCCACTCGGTCGTGAGCATGCGGTTTTCGATGGTGGTGTCTGGCGCGTCCGGGGCGCTAGTGAATTGAAACGGATCGACGTTCGGCAGGCGGGCGATCGCGGTGGGGAGGCCGGAATATTCCAGTTGCTCGATGCGTGTGTAGAGGCCGCGAACGATGACGGCGTCTTTAGGCGAAAGGCGCAAAGACAGGACCGGATAGGCGGCGAAGCGGTCGGTCGTCACCGCATCGAGATAGCTGTCGCTGCTGGAATACTCCGCTGACAGGCGCAAGCCCGCGTCCTCGGAAAGCGGCGCGTTCCAGTCGAACCGGGGCGCGATGAGCGCGTCGCCGCCCGCGCGCACGCCCAGATTCAGGAACGCATCCGCCGCCGGCGCTCGGCTGACAAGATTGATGAGACCACCGACCGGCGCGCCCGTGCCGCCGCCGAACAGGGTCGAGGTCGGGCCTTTCGCGATCTCAACGCGATCGACGCCGGCTAGACTCGAAGGATCGATCACGGCGGTGTCGCCATAGGCGACCAAGCCGTCGACAAAGATTTCCGCCTCGAAACCGCGCACGATCGGATTGACCAAAACGGTTTCGGCCGGGTCATTGGGGACGACGCCGGACACATTGAGCACGGCGCCGGAGAGCGTTTGCAGCTCCTGCTCGCGCAGCAGCGTCGGCGTCAGCACTTGGATGGATCGCGGCACGTCAATGAGCGGCGTCGGCGTACAGAGACCGGGCCGGTTTCGGAATAGCCCGGTCGCTGACCGGTCACCACGATTTCGTCGGCGGCCCAGGAGACGTCGTCGCGCGAGTCTTGCGCAACAGCGAGCGGGGGCGCGGCGCACAAGGCGGCCGCGGTCAACAGCAGGAAGCGTTTCATGTGTGCGTGTGCTTTCTGACAAAAGACGCAGGTCGGCGCGCGCAAAAGCGCCCGCGAGCTTGGCCGCGTGCTGCGGCGATGGCGTCAGGTCAGAGACGGCGGGCCTGTAGCCCAGGGCGGCGGCGCCGCGAGCCCACGAACCGTGATGAGCGCCGCATGGGGCGGCGCGTCTAAGCCGCGGCCAGGGCCCAAGGCCCACGATGTCGGAAAGGCCGGCGGCGGAGACGCATGCACGGACGCCGCGAACCCACAAGGCGCGTCGTGTTTCGGGGTTTGAACGGGCGTTGGCGCCCCAGGGTCATCGGGATCGACGACAGCCCCAGTGCGTAGGTCAAGAGTCGCCTCAACCGGTCCCTGCCCGGAGCAGAGCGTGATTGTAAGGGTGTGAGCTTGTGCATCGGGGGCCAACATGTAGCCGGCCGGGACAAGCTCTCGCGCAAACATAGCCAGCAGCGCGAGCGCTGCAAAGAGCTGGGCGAACCCGGCGCGGCGATGACGCGACCCTCTTGGCACACGTCCTTGTGACACGGCGCATCCGGATCGGCCACGACGACAATGTCGCGGACGCGCTTAGTGACTGTCTTCGGCGATCTCGCGCCGCCGTGGGGTCGACCAGACGATCCGCCGGATTTATGCGACCCCGCCGCTTGAGAGAAAACGGGTTAAGTCCGGCTCTGGCCCTTTCCCGTCGTTGACGTGGGTTGGTATCCGGGCCTTAGCTGTCGGCGTGAAGGATAGACAAGATGCATTACGCGCCATCGACGCCGCTTGGCCCCAAATCTGCGGTGAGTGCTTAGCCGTATTGGGTTCGGAGCTTCACTATCAAGCGATGATCTATCATGCACTTAGAACAACGGGACAGGTTCCTGTCGAACAACTTGGGATGAACGTTAAGCAGTGGATTCCAGACGTTCAATCCGAGCTTTTTAGGCACTTTGACCTGCGGAAGCGTGAGGCCTACCGAGGCGGGTTCGAACCAATCCCTGATATCGTAATCTTCTCAAATTCCGTGGGCGGCGATTGGCGCAGGCGTCGGCGCGAACACACGATTGCTTGTATGCTGGCAGTGATCGAAGTTAAGGCCTCGGAGCGTGCAGGGAAGCACCTATCTCGGGCAGAAGTATGCGCGGACATTCGCAAGTTGGCCGCACATCGAGAAGAGGCCCTGTTCCTTGGCCATGATTTCCATCCGGTCATGCTGGTCATCGACTCCGCACGTGAAGCACGGGAACGAATGACTTCGGTAGATGTTTTGGTCGCTCGCGATTTGGCCCGCGAACTCAGTATTGAGTGGCGCTATGTTTCACCCGACGATTGCCACCTAGATCGACCGTGTGCCGAATGACCGTTCCCGGCGATCTTTGGCCGCTTGTGCCCGGCCGGCGAACGTCTGTTTTGCGGCGCGATCTGGCCAACGACTGCTTCTGGGATGTTCCACTCGTTGCCAACTGCAGGGAGGGGATCGGTCAGTCCGGCGTGACGGATCGACTGGCGTGCTTTGGCCCGATGCGGACATTCGACGGGATGATTGAAGCGAAAGCAGGCTGCCGAACGACCCCGGGCGTGTTGAGGATCGACGAAGAGGACAAAGTGCGCGTGACTCAGGATCTCGACAATCCATTTGCCCAACATCTGATCGACGAGGGGCACCGGGCTGTCCAACGCTACATCCGGCGCCTAGAGCAGTTCGGTGTTGATTGGGAGCAACCGTCCGGCAACAATCCTTAGAAATCGTGCGGAGCGTTGCGCACGCCACTGCAGCCGCAACAGGCGTTGATTCCCAAGGCCCGGCGGATGGGCTGCCTTAGGCGCCGCAGCGCCGCAAGCATAACAGCCGTTGCTGCATTTGATAGTGAACGGCGAGAGCGGGGCTGCAATCAGCCAGTCGTCTTGATCGACGCTAGATCGCCCGGCTGACTTTGCGCCGCACAGCATTGTCCCCACGCAGCCATCAGCGCGCGCCGCTTCTCGAACAGGTCACTGCGCCGATAAGCGGCCTCGACCTTGTCCTCCAGTGCGTGCGCGAGGGCGGCCTCGGCGACCTCGCGCGGGACGTCGGTTTGTTCGGCAGCCCAGTCGCGGAACGTCGAGCGGAAGCCGTGAACCGTGAGGCCGGCGCGCGTCAGCCGCCGCAGCAGCATGAGCTGCGCCATGTTCGAGAGCGGCGATCTGCGCTGCGCGTTTGTGAAGACTGGTCCGGTTGCGCCGCTGGCCGATCGTTCGCGGAGGATCTCAACGGCGCGATCCGAGAGCGGCACGCGGTGCTCCTTGCCCGCCTTCATGCGCGCGGCCGGGATGGTCCAGATTCCCGCGTCGAGATCGATCTCGTCCCAAACGGCGCCGATTGTTTCGCCGGTGCGCGCGGCGGTGAGAATCGTGAACTCAAGCGCGCGTGCGGAGACGCCGTCCTTGGCGCGGAGCTTGGCCATGAAGGCGGGGATCTCTGCATAAGCAAGGGCGGGATGATGCTGGATGCGCTGCGCCTTCCGCGGCGCCGGCAACGCCTTCTGCAGATGGCCGCGCCAGCGCGCCGGGTTCTCGCCCGTGCGCAGACCGCGCACCTTGGCCCAGTCCAGGATCGCTTCGATCCGGCCGCGCAGACGCGAGGCCGTCTCGTTCTTGGTCTGCCAGATCGGATCGAGCGCGCGCATGACGAGCGCATCGTCGACGGCGGCGACGTCGAGATCGCCGAACACCGGATAGATGTGCTTCTCAAGCGTGCTGCGCCATTGCCAGCGGTGCTTGGCGTTTTTCCAGTCCTGTTCGTGCGCGGCAATGTAGGCTTCCGCACAGCGCCGGAACGTCATGGCCTGCGGGCGTTCGACTATGCGCGCGTTCTTGGCGGCATCGCGCGCGACGATCGGATCTTCGCCGTCTACCGCTTGTTTGCGCGCCGAGAGCGCCAGTTCGCGCGCAGCGGCGAGATCGACGAGCAGCACTGAGCCGAGCCCCATTTCCCGGCGCCGGCCATTCGGCGCGGTGAACCGGAGGACCCATGACCGACGTGGCGCGCCGTCCTTGCCGATCGTCACCTGCAGGTAGAGCCCGCCGCCGTCGGCGTAGAGGCCGGGCTTCATCGCGCCCGTGACGCTGCGGGCCGTCAATTTGTGCATCCCCGGCATCAACCGCAGGCTCCGACGCGACGCTCTCTACCCACGCCCTACCCACGGAATGTTCCGGCAATGCGGCGCCCCGCTTGAGATCGTGGCGTGTTCAGGTCGGCGCTGCGCCGTCAAACCCAGCGGCGCGCGCCGTTGGTTGGGCGTCGTCCGGCGCGCGCATCGCGGCCACAAACCCGATCGTGGCCAGGACGCTCGTGACGCCGCACGTGACGGCCAGGCCGTAGCGCACCGCGCCCCCGCCGCCGAGCGCGTCGCTGATCAGCGCCACCGCCGTCGGCGCAAGGCCAAGCCCGACGACGGCGCCGAGCACCACGAACGCGCCAAGGCAGACGCCGCGAATCTCGTTCGGGACCAGAACTGCGATCGCCGTGGCGGTGACGAGGCCGGTGATCGCGCCGCAGGTGAGGAAGAGCGCAAGCGTCCAGCCGAAGCCGCCGACGCCGGGCAGCAGCGGAAACGCCGCCGCCGGAACGGAGAGCGCAGCCGCGATGACGGCCGGGATCAGCACGCCCCGCGGATGGCGAAACTTCTGCGCTGCGTCCGCTGCGAACCCGCCAATGAGCGATCCCACGATTCCTGACGCGAGGATCACAAGACCCATCCAGCCGGCGAAGGACTCTGGCGTTTGTCCATAAGCGCGCGTCAACACCGGCGCCGCCCATATGCTTGCCGCCAGATCGGCCATCACCACCGTGACTTGCCCAAGAAAGAGCGGCGCCAGGAACGCCCGCCGCGCCCAGATCGCCCGCATCGCCGGCGCGAAGGCAAGCGCCCCGTCCTTGATCTCCCGCCGCGCCGGCTCGCGCACCGCAAACAGCAGAACCAGAAGCGCCGCGCTGGCGACCGCGAAGAGGATGTGCACGCCGCGCCAAGGCTCACGCGCCTGCAGGATCTCCAGCGAACTCTGCGCCGCGAATCCAAGCGCCTGTCCGCCGAACGTGAACGCCGCGGCGGCGCCGGCCATGTTGCCCAGCGACAGCAGCATGAGCGCGCGGCCGCGCTGCTCGGGCGCGCTCAGATCAGCGACGATCGAGATCGCGACGGGAACAGCGCACATCGCCCCGACGCCCGCCAGCATCCGCGCGATAAAGAGCGCGGTGAAATCGTTCGCCAGCGCGGTGGCGGCTGTGCCGAGCGTCCACAGCGCGGCCAGCGCGATCAGGATGTGCACGCGGTTGTTGCGATCCGTCATCCGCCCGATCGGGATGGAGAGCAGCGCGATCGGGATCGACGCGGCCAGCCCCTGCACCAGGCTGAGCTGCAGATCCGAGAGGCCAAGCTCGGCCTTGGCGAGATCCTGCACCGGGCTGAAGACGGCGCGCATCGCCGAGGCGCTGGTGATCGCGAGCGCGACGATGGCGACGCCGAGCACGGCGGCGGAGCGCCGCGCGGACGCCGGCGCCGCGCCGATGGCGGCCTCACTCGGCATCGGCGCGCAGGATGTCGCCGATGGAGGCGTCGAAATGCGCCGCCATCGCGTCTGCGGCGCCGGCGCCATCGCCCTCCGCGATCGCGCGGGCGATGGCGCGGTGCCGGTCGATCATCAGCTTCTTGCGCCGTTTGGCGACGCGCGTGCGCCACGCCGTGGGGATCGCGACTTCCATCAGCGGCGCGAACGACGCCACGATCTGTTCAAACAGCGCGTTGTGGCTTGCGCGCGCGATCGCCCGGTGAAAGGCGATGTCGTGACGCGTGAGGCTCGCCATGTCGTCGCCGGCGTCGGCCATCGCTTCCGCGAGCGCGACGATTCTGTCGGCCTCCGCTTGCGTTCGCGCAGCCGCGGCGAGCGTGGCGGTGCGCTGTTCGATCGTGCGCCGAACGTCCCAGATTTCCGCCACCGAGATTTGTGCAGTCGAGACGGCGTGGCTGAGCGAGGTCGCGATCACCGATCCGTCAAGCGCGCCGACGCGCGCCTTGCGTCCGTTGCCGACGTCGAGAAGCTTCAGCGCCGCCAGCGCGCCAAACGCCTCCCGCATCACCGCGCGGCTGACGCCCAGCGCCGCAGCGAAGTGCGCCTCCCCGGGCAGGGTGTCGCCGACGCGAAGATTATGCTCGCGGATGTGGTTTGTGACCGCGTCCATCGCCGCCTGGACAAGCGAGCCGCCGTCGGGAGCGCGGCGCGGCGCGGGGATGGCAGCGTCGTGCGCCATCACGCAGCCGCCTGGCGGAAGTCGGACGGCGACCGCCCGAACCGGCGCGCAAACGCACGCGCGAAGCTGGCGTTGTTGAGATACCCGTTCTCATAGCCGATCGAGGAGACGGGCAGATCCGTCGTGCGCAGCATCAGGCACGCCTGGCTGAGACGCCGTTCCGCGATGGCCTCCGCGATCGTGCAATCGAACGTTTCGCGGAAAGCGCGCGTCAGCTTCGCGCGGTTGAGGCCGCAGGCGCGGGCGATCTTGTCCAGCGTCAGCTTTTCGGTCCAGCGCTCATCGATCATCCGGCGCGCCGCGATCACGCGCCGCGCGTCGTCGAGGGAAAGCGCCCCGTCGGCCGCGACCGGGACCAAACCCTCATTCGTCAGCAGACGGATCGTTTCGCAGAGGAGCTCGATGCTCTTTCCCAGGCGGTAGACCTTCAGCGTCTCGCCGCTGAGCCCGCAATCGAGGATGGCCAGAACGATCGCGCGCAGCGCGCTCGGCAGGTGGAAGCGGCGCGCTCCGTCCCCAAGCGCGGGCCCGCCCACGCGCGCGAACGCCGCGCGCTCGATCACGAGGATGAGCCGCGGATCAGCCTTGAGGCTGTGCCGCGACGGCGCGAGATCGAACGAGAGCGTAGGAAATCCGTCTGCGGCGAACGCAATGGCCATGGCCTCCCGTGGCAGGGGCGCTGCCCCGAGGCCGCCAGGGCCGATCAGCAGCGTCATCTCCGGGGACACCTCAACCCATTGTTTTTCAGCCCTTATGGGCGCCTGGGCCGTCCCGCTCCCGTGCTCGTTCATGCGTTTCCCCGCCGCTTTGATCTTTTGGTCGGCGGACGGACCATGGCGCCTATCTGATAGGTTGGCAAGACCTATCTGACAGGTTAGCCGAACAGCGCGCGCTTGAGCGCGCCGCGGCTGTCGCGCCGCGTAGCCTGGGACACCCGCGCGGTCGGATGCATGTCGAAGCCGTGAAACCCGCCGGGATAGACGTGGAATTCGGTCGGCGCGCCGGCGCGCATCAGGCGCTGGGCGTAGGCGATGTTCTCGTCGACGAAGAGATCGAGCGTCGCGGTCGAGATGAAGGTCGGGGGCAGACTGCTGAGGTTCTCCGCGCGTGCAGCCGCGGCATAGGGCGAGACGTCGGGGCCCCCCGGCGCACGACCGAGCAGCGCCGCCCAGCCGAACCGATTGTTGTGCGGCGTCCAGATGAATTCGCCGGCGACCGGGTTCGCCGCCGCGGCGACGCAGGTGCGGTCATCGATCATCGGGTAGATCAGATGCTGGAATGCGAGCGTGTATGCGCCGCGGTCGCGCGCCATCAGCGCAAGCGACGCCGCAAGGCCCCCGCCGGCGCTTTCGCCCATCACGCCGATACGGGCGGCGTCAATATCGAGCGCGTGTGCGTTGGCGAAGGTCCAGGCGAGGCCCGCATAGCAATCCTCGATCGCTGCGGGGAAGGGATGCTCCGGCGCAAGCCGATACTCGACCGTGACGAGGACGCAGCCGAGTTCATCGACCAGCGGATAGTGGAACGGCGCCATCATCGTCGCCGCGCCGCCGACATAGCCCCCGCCATGGATGTGATAGATGCAAGGCAGCACGCCTCGCGCATCGCGCGGGCGGTAGACGATGACGCTAATGTCCGGCGCTCCCGTCGGGCCGGGAACGGCGTGCGTCGTCTGCGCCACGCGCGCGCGCACCGCCGGATCGACGTCGAATCCCGCGATCGTGACGCGCTCCGCGGCGCGCATCTGCGCCAGCGCCTCCGTGGAGAGCACGGTCGTCGGGAAGACGTCGAGCAGCCCGAGCAGTTCGGGGTCGACAAGGTGGCGCGTGTCCATGGCCGCGTCCTCAGTCGGCGAAGATCTTGCCGGGGTTGAAGAGGTTTTTTGGATCGATCGCGCGCTTGATCGCGCGCATCATGGCGACGCCGTCCTCGCCCAGTTCGCGCACCAGCCAATCCTGCTTGCCGATGCCGATGCCGTGTTCGCCGGTGCAGGTGCCGTCCATCGCCAGCGCCCGCTCCACCAGGCGGGCGTTGAGCGCCTCGGCTTCTTTTTGCTCGGCTGGATTGTTCGGATCGATGACGAAGATGACGTGGAAGTTCCCGTCGCCCACGTGCCCGAGGATAGGCGCAGGGAAGCTCGCCGTATCGAGATCGCGTTTGGTTTCGTTGATGCAATCCGCGAGGCGCCCGATCGGCACGCACACGTCCGTCGGCCAGCCTTGCGCGCCCTTGCGCAGCGCGACCGCCGCGTAGAACGCCTCGTGACGCGCCTTCCAGAGCTTGGAGCGCTGCTCCGGCAGGTTCGAATACTGGAAATCGCCCCCGCCATTGTCGGCGGCGAGCGCGGAGACGACGGCGACCTGGTCGGCGACGCTGTTGGGCGAGCCGTGAAACTCGAAGAAGAGCGTCGTGCGTTCCGGATAGTCGAGCTTGGAGTGCCGGTTCACCGCGCGCATCTGCACGTCGTCGAGGATTTCCACGCGCGCCAGCGGCACGCCGAGCTGGATCGACTGCACAACCGTATCGACTGCGCCGGCAAGCGTTTCGAAGCTGCATACGGCCGACGAGATGTCTTCTGGAATGCCGTGCAGGCGCAGCGTCACTTCGGTGATGATTCCGAGGGTGCCCTCTGCGCCGATCATCAGCCTGGTCAGGTCATAGCCGGCCGCGGACTTGCGCGCCCGTCGCGCGGTGCGGATGTCGCGCCCGTCGGGCGTCACCACCCGGAGCGAGAGGATCGCCTCGCGCATCGTGCCGTAGCGCACCGCGTTGGTGCCGGACGCGCGCGTGGAGGCCATGCCCCCGATCGTGGCGTTGGCGCCGGGATCGATCGGGAAGAAGAGGCCCTTGTCGCGCAGATGTTCATTGAGCTGCTCGCGGCGCACGCCGGCTTCGACCGTGCAGTCGAAATCGTCGGGATTGACCGCAACGATGCGGTTCATCTCGGAGAGATCGACCGTCACGCCCCCGCGCACAGGGATCGTGTTGCCTTCGATCGAGGTGCCCGCGCCGAACGGAACGAGCGGAACCGTGTGCGCCGCGCAGAGCTTGACGAGCGCGACGACCTCTTCCGTCGAATGCGGATAGACCACCGCATCGGGCAGCTGCACTTCGAAATGCGTTTCGCTCGCGCCATGTTGGCGGCGCACGGCTTCCGAGAGATGCAGGCGTTCGCAGAACAGCCCGCGCAGGCTTTCCACGAACGCCGGCGGGAGCGGCGCACGCGTGGGGAGGGCGTGCGCAACGCCCATCCTAGAACCGCGTGCTGATGCGGACGCCCACGCGGCGGCCGTCGCCCGTGATGCCGAGATTGCTGACCAGCGGATTAGCCGGGCCGGGCGGCCCGAAGAACGCCGCCAGCAGAGACTGGTCGAGATACGAGTCGAAATACGCTTCGTCGGTCAAGTTCGTGCCCCAGAGCGCGATCGTCCAGTTCTCCATCTCATACGCCAGATTGGCGTTGACGAGATAGTAGCCCTCCAGCTGCGGCTGGAACGTGGGATCAAGGCTCGAACCGGCGCGGTCGCCCTTGTAGGAGATCGTCGTGTTGAACACCACGTCGCCGGGCCCGGCCGCGAACGTGAACGTCGGCGTCACGAACCAGGTCCAGTCGGGTTCGAACAGGATCTTGTCGGAGGCGAGACCGCCGGGGAACACCGCCTCGAACTCGGAATCGTCAGTGATGCGCGCGTGGCTGTAGGAAAGCCCGCCCGTCAGCTGGAAATATCCCGTCGGGCGCCACGCGCCTTCCAGTTCGATGCCGTATGATTCCACGTCGCCCGTGTTCAGGTTGACTGCAATCAGCGACGGCGTCAGCGAGTTCTGGCCGATATAGTGCTGATAATCGTTGTAATAGAGCGCCGTATTGAGCCGGAAGACGCCATCGCTGGTGGTGAACTTGTCGCCGATCTCGAACGTCCACACCGAATCGCCCTGCCAGAACGGCAACGGCGAACCCGCCACATTGGCGCCGCCGCCGCGGAAGCCGCGCGCCAGCGAGGCGTAGAGGACATGGTTGTCGTTGAGATGGCGCGTCAGCGTGAAGCGCGGCTGCCACTCGTTGGCCTCGTAGGTGCCGGTGCCGGAGGTCGTAACCTCCTGGTGGTCGTAGCGAATGCCGGCCGTGAACTCGAGCGTTGGCGTGATGTCGTAGAAGGCGTTGATGTAGATCGCCTCTTGCGTGGTCTGCGAGGTCGTCAGCGTCGGCGGCGTCACGATCTCGATCGTCGGCGGGGCCGGCGGCGGCAGGCCGGTGGCGACCGTGATGCCCCTCAACACCGAGGTGTCGGTCTCCGATGAACTCGCGAAGACGCCGACCAGCGTGCTGAAGCGATCGCTCCAGCGCGTGTCGAAACGCAGTTCGCCGGTATAGGTGTCAAGCTGGTTGTTCCCATCGATCACCCGCAGCAGCGGCACCGGGCCGAAATCGCCGTCCCCGGTCGCGTCGCCGGTGCGATAATCGTAGGCGAGCACGGCCGTCATCTGCGTATTGCCGGTCAGGTCAAAAACCCCGCGCAGGCTGGCGCCGGTGTATTCGTAGACGGCGATGCTGTTCAGATTGAGCGTGACGGCTTCGATGTAGTCCGTCGGGCCCGACGGCGCCGAATACGCGGTCTGCTGGCCTTCCACGCGGTTCCAGTACGCGCTCAGCGTGATCTGCGCGCCTTGCGGCGCGTCCCAGATCAGCGTGCCGTTCACCGCCTGGTTCTCCAGCGGACGGGCATCGCCGCCCGCGATCAGGTTCGTGGAGAACCCGTCGTGCGCGTGATAGGCGCCCGCCAGCCGCCCGCGCAGCACGCCTTCGATCAGCGGGCCGCTGATGCTGCCGGCCACCGTCTGGTAGTCGTCGGGATCGGCGTAGGAAGCAGAGAACCGTCCGGAGAAATCGTCGGTCGGCTGGCGCGTCACCACATTGATGGCGCCGCCGAGCGTGTTGTTGCCGAACAGCGTGCCCTGCGGTCCGCGCAGGACTTCGATCCGGTCGATGTCGACGACGGGATTGTTGAGATAGGACGTATTCGCCTGATAGACGCCGTCGACGAAGATGCCGACGCCCGGCTGCACCGAGTCGATCAGCGTCGTGCCGACGCCGCGGATGGACAAGAACGCGCGGCCCACCGCGTCGGTCGTGATGTTGAGGCCGGGCGTCAAGGCCGCGATCTCGCGCACGGTGTTGATCTGCTCGCGCTCGATGGTGTCGGCCGTCACCGCCGTCACCGCGATCGGCACGTCCTGCAGCCGCTCTTCGCGCTTCCGCGCCGTGACGACGATCTCCTCATCGCCGGCGTCGTCGTCGCTGACCGCGTCCTGGGCGTAGGCGCTTTGCACGAATGCGCCCGGCGCCATCAGCGCCAGCGAGGCCCCCGCGAGCAAGATATGCAACCGCCTCATGATGCTCCCTCCATGGCCCATTCTCGGCCCAATCTGATTGCAGGGAGCCTAATCGCTGAGCAGACCTATCTGAAAGGTCAGCAACGGGGCAATGCTGTGCCGAGCCGCACGCAGGCTTGGCCGACCGGCGCGGGGCAGCGCACGCAACGGCGCGCGCGGGGGATAAAGTGCGTGATGCGGAGCACGATTTTCGCCTGCGGCGCGGCCCTCGTCTTGTCCGCCTGCGCCCACAGCGCCGGCGGCGGGGCGCCGCCCCCCGCCGCGCACTATGTGAGCATGGGCAGTTCCTTCGCGGCCGGGCCCCAGACCGGGCCCGCGCCGAAGGACGCCCCGCCGCGCTGCTTCAGGAGCGAGGCCAATTACGCCCATCTCCTGGCAGCCCGCCTCGATCTGAACTTGACCGACGTGAGCTGCGGCGGTGCGACCTCGGCGCATCTGCTGGGGCCCTGGAACGAACTGGCGCCGCAGATCGACGCCGTAACCAGCGACACCCGCCTGGTGACGATCACGATCGGGGGCAATGACATCGCCTATGTCGGCAACCTCGTCGCGGCGAGTTGCGAGCCGGAGGAGACCATTCGCGCCGCCGGCATGGCGATCCCATGTCCCGCGCCGTTTCCGGTGTCGGAGGAGGCGTATGCAAATCTTGAAAGCAATCTGCGCGACGCCGCCGACGAGATCGCGCACCGCGCGCCGCACGCGCGCATCATCTTCATCCAGTACGTGACTCTGGTCCCGCAGACGCCGTGCGAAAGCGCGCGGTTCACCGAGGCGGAGGCGGCGGCATTGCGCGCTGTGGGCGCGCGCCTTGCCGAAGTCACGGCGCGCGCCGCACGGGCGTCCGGCGCGGACGTGCTGGCGGCGGATGAACTGTCGAAATCCCACACCACCTGCGATCCTGATCCGTGGAGCCTTGGTCTTCCCCGCGACTATGACGAAGCGCAGGGCGCGCCCTGGCATCCCAATCGCCGCGGCATGGCCGCGATCGCCGACGCGTTGGAAGCGTCGCTGCGGCGCTGACTCACCAGCACGTGTAGCCGCCGTCCGCGAGCACGATCGCGCCCGTCATCAGGCTCGCCGCGTCCGAGGCGAGGAACAGGATGACGGACGCGACCTCGTCCGGCTCGCCGAGCCGCCCCATGGGCGTGGCGTCGATCCAGCGTTTGAACATCGCGCTCTCGCGGTCGGCGAAGGCGTTGATGGGCGTGTTGATGTAGGTCGGCGCGACCGCATTCACCCGCACCCCGCGCGGCGCCCACTCCGCGGCCAGCGAACGCGTCAGCTGATGCACGGCGGCTTTCGAGGCGTTGTAATAGCTCTGCGGCTGCGGCCGGTTGACGATGAACCCCGACATCGAGCCGACATTGACGATGGCGCCGGCGCCGCGGGCCAGCATGTGGCGCCCGAACGCGCGCGCGCACCAGAAGGCGCCGTTGAGGTTCACATCGATGACATTGAGCCAGTGCTCGTCCGCGACGTCTTCAGCCGCGGTTTCGCTGCGTGCGATGCCGGCGTTGTTGATCAGGATGTCGACGTATCCGTGTTGCGCGACGACGTCCGCCGCGACCGCGTTGACGCGCGTGGAATCCGTCACGTCCATGAGCGCGGATGAAGCGCGCGCGCCCATCTTTTCAAGCGAAGCGACGGCGGTGTTCAGCGCTGCCTGGTCCCGGTCCGTCAGGACGAGCGTCGCGCCCGCCTCGCCGAGCGCCTCTGCCGCGGCCAAGCCGATCCCGCTCGCACCGCCCGTGACGACCGCAACGCGGCCGTCGAGCCTGAACTTCTCCATGTACATCGCGCGGTCCTAGATGAAGCGCTCCGCCGGCATCGGCGGCTCGGTCGCCGTCTCGTCCGTATCAAGACGGTGTTCGAGGAACGACGGCGCGCAATATTCCGGCCACGGCAGCGCGCCGGATTCTGCAAACGCGCACCAGATCGCGTTCATGCGCTCCGCCAGCGCTTGCGGCGGCGCATCTCCGGCGAGGCCGCGCGGTCCGCGGACGGTAGATAAGGTGTCGAATGCGAACGGCAGTTCGATCGCATGGCACGCGCCCAATTGGTTGTCGTAGATCGGTGAGCGCCAGCCGAACGCGTAGACGTGCGTGCGCCCCTGGTGCGCGCGCGCGAACCGGCGCGCGGGCAGGCGGAACACCAGATCCGTCAGCGCTTCGGTGAAGGCGTCGCCCGCGCGTTTTCCTTTTGCGCCCATGCCGTAGGCGCGCAGAATGCGCCCGGCCTGCGGCTCGGCCGCGCCGACGATGAAGCGCGCGAGCAGCCCCCCGATCTTCCCGCGCACGCCGCTGGGTACGAAATAGAGGTTCATCTCCTCCGTGTTCGATCCGATCAGCAGGTCGACATCCGCGCCCATGCCGTCCGCCAGCGCATCAAGCGGCTTCTGCGGCAGCACGTCGTCGCCGAACACCGGCAGGAAGCGGCTGAGTCCGAACGCGGGCTCGCGCCTGTCTGCATCGCGGAGATTGATCCGCGTCGTCGGCAGTGAGACTTTCGCCTGCGCCGCGAGGCATTCCGCGACGCTTCTGCTGCGGAAGCCGTCAATCGTGGGCGGGATGCGGAGCAGCTTCGCGATGCGGGCCGTCAGCCGCTGCGCCACAGGAATCGGGCGCACCATCGAACCGTGTCCGCTCTGCACGATGGCGCGGCGGAAGAGGCCGTGCGCCAGCGGCGAGGCCAGGAGGTTGGCGACCGACATCGCGCCAGCGGATTCGCCGAACACCGTGACGTTCGTCGGATCGCCGCCGAACCCGGCGATGTTGGCCTGCACCCAATGGAGCGCCGCGATCTGGTCGCGCAGCCCGAGATTGGTCGGCGCGCCCTCGATCGGCAGGAAGCCTTCGATGCCGAGGCGGTAATTGATCGTGACGAGCACGACGCCGCGCAGCGCGAACGCGGACCCATCATAGACCGCAGCCGAGCCCGCCCCGCCCGTGAACGCCCCGCCATGGATGAACACCATCACCGGCGCCTGGCCCGACGTGTCGGGCGTCCAGATATTGGCGACGAGGTAGTCGTCTCCCTCGATCCAGCCCGAACCGACGAGCGGCGCGATGTCGACGCCGGGCAGCACCCGTTCCAAATCCTCCGGCGAGGGGGTCGGCTGCGGCGCGACGGGGCCGAACGCGACAGCGTCGCGCACGCCGTCCCACGGCGCATGAGGCTGCGGCGCTGCGAAACGCAGCGCGCCCACAGGCGCCGCCGCATAGGGCACGCCGAGAAATGCATGCGCGTCTGCGCGCGTCACGCCGCGGACGCGCCCACCCTGAGTGTTCGCGATGGGATTGGCGGCCTGTGCGGATCCCGCCGGATGCGATTGAGACATGCTGAAACCATAGCGACGCAGCGATGCGCATGCACGGTCGCGCCTGTGCGCGCCCGCTCTTTTTCTTTGCCTCGATGACGCGCGCAGCAGGGCGCTCACGCGCCGAGAACGTCGCGCACGCGCGCGCATGCCCTCGGGGTCCGCGGCGTAGGCGTTGCGATGGGCGGCGCGCGCGGCGATCCAGCGCGTCGCGAGCGCCGGCGTCGCGAACCGGGCGGCGCGCGCGCGCCGCGTCGGGCAACAGCGCGCGGAGCGCAGCCGTTTGCGCGGCGTCGATCGCCAGCGGCCAAGCCCACACCTGGACGAGCGGCGCGACCGCCGCGCCAATATCCCCAATGCGCGCCGCGACGCGAGTTTGAACCGTGCGAACGTCGACGGGAACGTTGCGCGCTGATCGGCGCGCACCGGCGCGCGGGGGCTGTACAGGAAACCCTGGCGGACAGAGAGGGATTCGAACCCTCGATAGGCTTTCACCTATACACGCGTTCCAGGCGTGCGCCTTCAACCACTCGGCCACCTGTCCGGAGCGCGCGGTTATAAGGAGCATCGCCGGGCGAGAAAAGGCGCCGCCGCGGCGGCCCTCAACGCCGGCGCGAAGACCATTGCGCCGGGCGCCGCCGCGATCCATGTATATGCACGAATCCGGCGCAGCCCGCCGGCGCGGCGCCAAGCCAGGCGTCAAACTTGGCGTCAAGCCGAGCATCAGGCCGAAGACGAGGGGAAGAGGGTGGAGCAGCGCGTGTCCCAGCCGGTCGCCGCGCCGCGGCCCGGCCCCCCGGCCTCCGCCGCAGCCCTGCTCAAGGGCCCGATCCTGCCCACGCTGGCGCGCCTCGCCGCGCCCAACGCCCTGGCCATGGTCGCCACCGCCTTGGTCGCGATCGCGGAGACGGCCTATGTCGGGCGCATGGGCGTGGCCGCGCTGGCCGGCGTTGCGCTCGTTTTTCCGCTCCTGATGCTGATGCAGATGATGTCGGCCGGCGCGATGGGCGGGGGTGTGTCTGCGGCGATCGCGCGCGCCAACGGCGCCGGCGACGCCGAGCGGGTGGAGGGTCTTGCGCTGTGCGCGCTGGTGATCGGCGCCGTCGCCGGCGCGATCGGCGTGGTTCTGTTTCTCCTGTTCGGCCCGGTGATCTTTCGCGGCCTCGGCGGCGAGGGGGCGGCGCTGGATCAGGCGGTGGCCTATTCGCAAACGATCGCCTTTGCGGTGCTGATGATCTGGCTGAGCAATTCGATGGCGTCGATCCTGCGCGGCGTCGGACGCATGACCGGGCCAGCGGCGGTGATCTTTCTCGCCTGCGCCCTCCAGATCGTGGTCGGCGGCGCGCTCGGCCTTGGGCTTGGACCGTTTCCCCAGCTCGGCGTCGTCGGCGTCGGTCTCGGCCAATTGATCGCCTTCACGGTCGCCACCACGGCGCTGTTCATCCTCCTGCGCCGGCAGGGCGAAGGCGTGCGCCTGCGGTTCACGCGCGCGGCGCTGCAGCCGCGGCTCTTTTCCGACATCCTGCGCGTCGGCGGCGTGGCCTGCCTGTCGCCGATCTTCTCGGTCAGCGCGATGCTGATCATCACCGGGCTCGTCGCGCGCTTCGGCACCGAGGCGCTGGCCGGCTACGGGATCGGCGCGCGGCTCGAGTTTCTGCTGATCCCGATCGCGTTCTCCATCGGCGTCGCCAGCGTGCCGATGGTCGGCGTGGCGGTCGGCGCCGGCGCGATCGAGCGCGCGCGCCGCGTCGCCTGGATCGCGGGCGGAAGCGCCGCGGTCCTGCTCGGCGTCATCGGGCTTGTGGTTCTGATCTGGCCGGACACGTGGGCGCGTCTCTTCACCAGCAACGAGGGCGCCCTCGATGCGGCCGCGCTCTATCTCCGTTTCGCCGGACTTGGCTTTCCGTTCTTCGGGCTTGGCTTGTGCCTCTACTTTGCGTCTCAGGGCGCGGGGAAAATTCTCGGGCCCATCGGCGCGCAGTTCGCGCGCCTGGTGGTCGTCGGCGTCGGCGCCATGGTGCTGGCGGGGACCGGCGCGCCGCTCTGGAGCGTGTTTCTCCTGGTGGCGCTGTCGATGTTGGCGCTGGGCCTCGGCTCCGCGCTCGTCGTGCGGATGACGCCGTGGGGCGCGCCTGCAACGCCCAGCCCCGCGCGGGCGTAGAGGGTGACGCCGCCGCCGCCCGTTTCTACATAAAGCGGCGACAAAGGAGCCAAGATGTTCGCCAAGAAGCTCACCGCGCTGCCCAGCCCCGCCGAGGCGCTGCCCGGCCGCGCCGAGCCGCTGCGCACCGCCAAGACCCATTTCGTCAACGACGCGCCGCTGCACCCGCCGTATCCGGATGGTTTGGAGGAGGCGGTGTTCGGGCTCGGCTGCTTCTGGGGCGCCGAGCGCAAATTCTGGCAGACGCCGGGCGTCTACGTGACGGCGGCCGGCTACGCCGGCGGCTATACCCAGAACCCGACCTATGAGGAGGTCTGCTCCGGCCGCACCGGCCATACCGAAGTCGTGCGCGTGATCTACGATCCGGCCAAAGTGTCGTACGCGGAACTTCTCAAAGTGTTCTTCGAGAATCACGACCCGACGCAGGGCATGCGCCAGGGCGGCGATGTCGGCACGCAATACCGTTCCGCAATCTATATTGCGAACGCAGCGCAGAAAGAGGCCGCGGAAAACGCCAAGGCGATGTACGAAAGCGCGTTGCGCGCCAAGGGCTTCGGTCCGATCACGACCGAAATCGCCGAAGCCGGAGCATTCTTCTACGCAGAAGACTATCACCAGCAATATCTCGCGAAGAATCCCAGCGGCTATTGCGGCCTGGGCGGAACCGGCGTTTCCTGCCCTGTGGGTGTGGTGTGATTTGAGGTGTAGTGCGTGACTCCGGCGGCGTTTGAACAAGCGGCTTTGGCGCTGCCGGGCGCCACGGTGAGCGTGCAATGGGGCGCCGATCGCGTCTACAAAGTAGGCGGCAAGATGTTTGCGGTGCGCGGGGACAATTCCGGCGTCCGCCCGCCAGTATCCTTTAAGGTTTCCGATCTTTCGTTCGAGATGTTGACCAAGAAGAAGGGCGTGGCGCCGGCGCCGTATCTGGCGCGGGCGAAGTGGGTCATGCTCGAACATCTTCGCGTGCTGCCGGACGATGAGATCCGCGCGCGTCTTGCAGAGGCGCATCGTCTGGTCGCGGAGAAACTGCCCAAGACCGTCCGCGAGTCGCTGATCCCGGCCTGATCGAAGCCGCGCGCCGAATAGGCCGTATACGGATGATCGCGGGGCCCTCTCTGCGACGCGGACACCCGCGCGGCGGTCGGTTGCGGCGCGTCCGGGCCGCCTTCCCCCCGGGGGCGAGCGCGCTAGAATACCCGCCGTCCAGAAACCGGGGAGGCGCGCATGTTCACCAGACGCACGATGATTCAGACCGGCGCGGTTTCGCTGGCCGCGATCGCGACCGGATGCGCCACCACCGGGGCCCCCCCGCCGCCCGGGCCGTCCTACCCGCCCCACAGCCTCAACCGGGACGTGATGGACGTCGTCGCCGAGATGCGGGTCATCGGCCAGAACCTGCGCGCCGCCGACCCCGCAGCGCGCTATTACCGGCTGCCGGACGCGGCCTTCACCGAACCGCTCGCCTATGCCGGCCAGTCGGTGTCCGCGGGAAATTATTATCCCGCCACCAATTGCTCGACCGCGTGTTTCGAAGCCTTCGTGCGCACGCTCAACCGCGTCGAAGCGCGCCAGGGCGGCGTGCATGACAAGCTGACCTACGATGATCTTGCCGGGCGGCGCGGCTATCCGCTGCGCTCCTGGATGATGCGCACCAAGAGCTTTGACCGCGCCATCGGCGCCGCGAGCCCGAAATTCCGCTCCATGGTCGGTCCCGCCGACGGCTTCGTGCTCTACGGCATCGGCGACATCATCGATTTCCCGAACGCGGCGCCGGGCGATTTCGTGCAATTCCATCGCTGGACTCAAGGGTCCGGCGGCGAGATGCAGAAATACAATCAGGGCCACGCGGTGATCTTCACGGGCTTCCTGAACGCGACGCGAAACGACGCCGGCGCCGCGGTGATCACGCCCTCGCCGTCCTACAATGCAGCGACCAATTGCGGCTTCACCTATTTCTCGTCCAACGGCCCGACCAACGGCTTGGCCGATCGCTATGCGTTCTTCTACAACAAGAAGCCCGCCGATGCGATGAGCGCCGACCCGTGGGACCGCAACGTGCAGGAGCCCACCTCGAAGGACGATCTCTACGCGCTCTCCATCGCGCGCGTGTACGAGCCGGGTCTCTGGCGGCGCGAATCCACCAGCCTGCGGATCGACGCCTACGTCTCGGGGCAATCGATCTTCGCGCTGGAAACGGAGAATCGTCTCTATGCGGATCGATCCTACGATCCACGGTTTGAGAACACTGTGATGGCCGCATCCGAGATGAACGAAGTCACTCTCGCGGCACGCGCCGCGCGCGACGCGGTGCTGGAGGAGGAATTCCAGGCCGAGGTCGCCTCGATCACGCCGATGTACAACATGGAGGAGTGAGGCGCGGCGGAGATGTTCATCCGATCAGTATACGCAAGGTCGGGCGCGGTGGGATAAGCGCCGGTCCCCTTAGCCGATTGCGTCGACCAGCTCCCGCAAGCGGTCCCCGCATTCGGAAGAGACGCCATCGCGTGCCTCAAACGATGGGGTCATCCGCGCGGCGCCGGCGTGCCGAGAAAGTCTTACACCGGCCAGCGCAGGCCGATGCGGCGGCGCTGGATCAGCGTCTGCTCCGCGCGCTGCAGCGCCCGCATCGCGACCTCGGCGTTTTGCAGGCTTTCCGTCGCGCGCAGCGCATCCATCGCCAGCCGCAACCGCGAGACGGCCTCTTCAAGTTTGTCTTTGGCGCCTTCGCGTTCGCCGAGCGCGGCGAGCGCGCGCCCGATCTCCTGCTGCGCTGCGCCCCACGCGGCCTGATCGATCGAGCGGTCGACCTGGTCGAGATAGCGCTGGCGCGCATCGAGCGACTTCTGCAGCCAGCGCGCATGCCCGCCGCGTTCGCCGAGGCTGAGCGCGCCGGATGCGAAATCGTTGAGAATGTCCATCATCACGCTGTCGGAGATGTCCTCTGGCGGATCGACGACGAGATCATCGAGCGCTTCCACGATCGGCTGCAGCCGTTCGGGCTTGTAATCCTGCGGACGGTTGAGCACCGGGCGCGCGCGCCGCGCGCAGGCATAGGCAAGCGCCTGCTGCACGCTCGCGCTCGCGCGCCGCCCGCGCCAGCCGATCTGCACCACGTCCACCTGCGGCGTGCGCCCGAAAGACGGCGCGGTGGTCATCCGCAAATCGAGCGGCCCGAGCATGCCGCGCTTGCCCCAGATGATGACGTCAGCGGCGGACTTGTCGAGGATGTCGACCGCCGCCTGCGCGATGCGCCGGCGCTTCTCCGTGTTGCCCTTGGGCGCCAGCACGCCGAGCCGCACCGGGAAGAGCTCCACCACGGCTTCCGCCTGGAATGCGAAGAGGCCAAAATTCTCTTCAATCGCGCGCTTGAGTTCGTTGCGCAGGCCCGCGCCGCCGCCGTCGATATACCCGATCAGGATAAGCGCCCGGTGATCTTTCGCGCGCTTCAGCGCCTGGGCGCGCAGCGCGATCCGAGCGGCGGTGCTGGCCTTGCTCGCGCCGCGGACGATCCAGAACAGCGAGATCAGGACCGCCGCCAGGCCCATCGACACGAACGCCGCCACGACATCGGGATAGTCGATGAACGCGCGCACCCATTGCTGGGGGAGGATGCGCACAAGGTCCGGCGCCAACTGCGGAAGAGCCGAATTGGCGGCGTTCAGAAGGATCATGCTGTGGGTCCAAAGGCGGAACACGGAGGCATAGCACGTCCATGGCGCAGCGCAACAAGACGGCGCCGCGGCCGGGAGAAGCGAGCCAGACCGCCCCGCTAGGATCGTCTTGAAGGCTGTTTATTGTGCTCTTTTCGCTTTCTCCGCCATCTCCTCGGCCATCCGCATGGCCTCCTCGCGGCTCATGCCGCCGGGCAGTGCGCCGGGCGCGCCCGGGCCCGGTGCGGCGCCCTGCGCCGCACGGCTCATCGCGGTGAAATCCTGAAGCGCATAGCCGGCGGGGACCACGAAGAGCTGCGGGTCCTGCGGCCCGCGCGCGACCGACGTGGTCTCCCAGGTCACCCGCTCGCCCTCGCGCACGCGCAGGATGATCCCGTCCCCCGTCACGCATGCCGCGCTCGGCGGCTCGCCGGCCTTGACCGCGGTCCATTCCACCCCGGTCTCGCCCGCGCCCGTGCAGGGCCCGGTGCTGGTCAGCGTCGCGCCGTCGGATTCCGCGTCCCACATCTGATCGGGCGCGCGCATGGCGATGGCGTCCTGGTTGGTGGCGACGCGGATCGCCATCCGCTGCGCCGGCATCAGCGCATGGGCGGTCTCGCCGTCCATCAGCATGATGATCGCGCCTTGGTCGGAAGTGAATTCAAGCCGCGTCTTCGGGCCCGAACGGATTTGGACGATCTGGGTCTGCGCGCCGTCTTCGGCGGTTGCGACCGCTTCGGCGCGATAGGAGGCGGCTGCGAGATTGGGGAAGACGGCGGCGGCGGCGTTGGCGGTGGGCGCCTCGGTCTTGGCGCTGTTGCCGCACGCCGCGAGCGCGACGGCGGCCGCCGCGCTGAGAAGCATGATCCGCATAAGGCGTTCTCCTTGAAACCGTTTCGCGGGATCAAAGAGGATCGCGCCGCCGCGCGCAACCCAAAGCAACGCCTGCGCGTGCGCGCGCCCGCGCGATCGCCGCGCGTGCGGGGAGGCGGCGTGCGAAGGCGCCCGCGCTCAGCTGGAATTGAAAGGCTGCGCCAGCGCCGCCTCGACCGCGGCGGTCGCTGCGCCCTGGGCGGCGTCGGCGATCGCATCGCGCGTGGGCGCGGGCGCAGCGAGCAGGGCGCGGATGCGCGCCGCGGCGGACGCCAGCCGCCGCGCGAGCCGCGCGATGATGCGCTGCGGCGAAGCGAGCGCGGTGACGAGCGCATTGAACCGGCGCGCGAGCGGCGCCGACGCGATGGCCTCGGCGCAGGACATGCGCCGTGGGGGCCGCAGCGGCCGATGCGGCGTGTACGGACGGTCAGGAGACGGAAGAATGCGGAAGCCGACGCGGCGGGGGCGATGCGCCGCCGGCGGCGGCGGCGCGGCGGAGACCGCCGAAAGGCGTCGTCGCCCCAGCGCCCGGCAGGCCGCGATGATGAAAAGCCGCCGCACGAAATCCTCCAGCGGCGCGAGCCACGCGATCAGCGCGCGCGCATCGCTGCGCCGCATCTCGCCCTGATCGCGGATCGCCACCGGATCCCCGAACAACGCCGCAATCCGCTCCACCATGCGCAGCGCATGGTCGAAGGCGTCGGAGAGGGAGAAGTGCGGATGCATCCGCGCGAGGATACGCGCGGTGCGGGGCACGGCGGATAGGGGGCGAGTTGTGCTCTATTTCGGCCGTGGCGTGACGCGCGCCGAACCGCCATCATCGGTGACGAACGCGCCGTCCGAGAGTTCGCCGTCATGCGCAGCGATCAGCGCCGAAGCGCGTTCGGCCATGACGGCGGGGGTCGCCTGGCGCAAACGCAAAACCCCCGCATGGCGCGCTTGGTCCCTAAAGACCAGCGCGCCGAAGTCCGCATCGATGGTGACGATCGTGCGGCCCTCTGTGGCGGCGGTCTCCAGAATGGCTGTATCCCCTGGATCGAGACCGCGCTCCGCCACGGTCGCGACGTCGTGTCCATCGGCGCGTAGGCGTCCGGTCACGCTTGCTGGCGTGCAGCTATCGATCAGCAGTTTCATAGGCCGCCGCCAGGGAGGCGCCGGACATGCGCGTCATGCCGGAGAGGCGGCCGGCATAAAGAAGCGCGGCGCGGATGTCGTCCGGCTCGAGGAAAGGGAATTCCTTGAGGAGTTCGGCCTCGGTCATCCCGGTCGCGAGATAGTCGAGCAGATGCTCCACCGCGAACCGCTGCCCGCGAATGATCGGCTTGCCGCCGAAAATGCCGGGGTCCGACGTGATGCGGGAGAGGAGGGGGGAGGTCACATCCATTTATACCACTTCGGAAGGAATCGCCCAAGTGTCCTGATCCATTGGCTCCGGCCGTTCAATCTCAGAAGGTTCGGAATGGAAGTGATAACGCGTCTGCGGGATTACGCAGAAAGTGTCCCGGACATCGAAGAATTATGGCTCACGCAATCGCCTCGGCCCGACATAGACGGACGCCTCTTGATGGCGGTCTCAATGAAGGGACGCACGGAAGGTGATCGTCTTGCCGCCTACATCTTCTGGAAGGAGAAAGCGCCAGATTGGATCAAGCAAGGATTTCATTTGGAGGAGTACGCGGTTGACACAGAATTCGTAGCGCCTGCGATTGAGGGAAACGAGGCGAGCATTCTCATCTTTCGCCGTTCCGGTCTCGGCTCCTAATCCTCATCCATCTTCAACGCGGCGATGAAAGCTTCCTGCGGGATCTCGACTTTCCCGAACTGGCGCATGCGCTTTTTGCCCTCTTTTTGCTTGTCGAGCAGCTTGCGTTTGCGGCTGATGTCGCCGCCGTAGCATTTGGCCGTCACGTCCTTGCGCAGCGCTGAGATGGTTTCGCGCGCGATGATGCGCCCGCCGATGGCGGCCTGGATCGGGATCTTGAAGAGGTGCTGCGGGATCAGCTCCTTGAGCTTCTCGCACATCACGCGCCCGCGGCTTTCCGCGCGGCCCCGGTGCACCAGCATCGCCAGCGCGTCGACCGGCTCGTCGTTCACCAGGATCGACATCTTCACCAGATCGCCTTCGCGATGGTCCGTAAGCTGATAATCGAAGCTGGCGTAGCCGCGCGAGACGCTCTTGAGCCGGTCGTAGAAATCGAACACGACTTCGTTGAGCGGCAGCTCATAGACCAGCATCGCGCGCGAGCCCACATAGGAGAGCTCCCGCTGGACGCCGCGCCGGTCCTGGCAAAGCTTGAGAATGGCGCCGAGATATTCGTCGGGCGTGAGGATCGTCGCCTTGATCCACGGCTCTTCGATCGTGTTGATCAGCGTCGTGTCCGGCAGATCGGCGGGATTGTGCAGTTCGCGGATTTCGCCGTCGTTCATATGCACGCGGTAGATGACGCTGGGCGCCGTGGCGATGAGGTCGAGATTGAACTCGCGCGTCAGCCGCTCCTGGATGATCTCCAGATGCAGAAGCCCGAGGAAGCCGCAGCGGAAGCCGAAGCCGAGCGCGGCCGACGTCTCCATCTCGAACGTGAAACTCGCGTCGTTGAGGCGCAGCTTGCCCATCGCCTCGCGCAGGTCCTCGAAGTCTGCAGCATCGACCGGAAAGAGGCCGCAGAACACGACGGGCTGCGCCGGCTTGAAGCCGGGCAGCGCCTCGGCCGTCGGGTTCTTCTCGTCCGTTACGGTATCGCCGACGCGGGTGTCGGCCACCTGCTTGATCGCCGCCGTGAAGAAGCCCA
>WGOB01000034.1 GCA_016124255.1 Alphaproteobacteria bacterium
CCTCACCGGGCTTGATCGCCTGCCGGACGGCGATTTCGTCGTCTTGCAACGCTTCTATGCGCCGGTGGTCGGCGTGCGCATTCGCATCCTACGCCTCGATGGCGCAGCGCTGGCGCGCGGCGAGGTCGAGACCGAGTTGCTCGCGACGCTCGCGCCGCCGCTGAATCTCGACAATTTCGAGAGCGTCTCCGCGATCCCGACGGTCGACGGCGGCGCGCGTCTCTATCTAATCTCGGACGACAATTATTCGCGCACCCAGCGTACGCTGCTCTACGTGTTCGATCTTCCGCCGGACTCTTGATTTGCCGCCAGCGCGCGCCGCGCCATCCCGATCTCCGCCAGCGCCGCAAGCGCAAGGATCGCCGCCACCATCATCGTCCAGATGAAGCCGTTGACGAGGCCGTAATAGGCCGCGCCGGCGGCGATAACGATCCCGCACACCGCCGCCGCGATCCGCGCCCGCGCCGGATGCATGGTGTAGGACAGCGCCGCTGCGAGGATCCGCCCGCCGTCCAGCGGAAATCCCGGCAACAGATTGAACACGCCGAGCATCAGGTTGATCGCCAGGAACGCGGCGAGGAACGCGGAAAGAATCTGCGCCTCGAACCAGTCAGCCGGGACGATCAGCGGCGGCAGGAACGGCAAAGGCTGCGTCGCCAGCCGCGGCGCGTCCGGCGCCGCCAATCCGCCGAGCGCATTGAGCCCGAAATAGAGCAGAGCAAACGCCGCCAGATTGGCGAACGGCCCAGCGGCCGACACCGCAATATTGTGCCATCGCGTGTCCGGCGGCCGCTCGAACTCCACATGCCCGCCGAGGAACGTCAGCACGATCTGCTTGCTTTGCAGGTTGAGCCGCTGCGCCGTCCAGGCGTGTCCGAACTCATGCAGCAGGATGGCTGCGAAGATCGCGGCGACGAACGCGAGCGCGCCGACAAGGGCCCCCTCGCCGCCGTCGCTCAGCCGCACGAGCACGACGTAGCCGGCAAGGATCAGCACGGACCAATCCATGATCACCGGCGCGCCGGCGAACGTTCCGATCCGCCAGCCGCCTGAATTCATGGCTCGAAGAGTCCTGGGTCAGCTCGCTTGCGCGTCGAGCTTCTTCTTCAGCGCGCGGCGAATGCGCGCCGCCTTCGCCGAGAGCTCCGCGTCGCGCGCCTTCAAGAGGAAGCCGTCGAGACCGCCGCGGTGATCCACCGTCCGCAGCGCCGCCGCAGAAATCCGGAATCGATAATTTTGCCCCAGGGCCTCGCTGGCCAGCGTTACGTTCACCAAGTTCGGCTCGAACGTGCGCTTGGTCTTGATATTGGAGTGACTGACCAGATGGCCGATCTGGCGGCGCGTGCCGGTCAATTCGCACTGGCGGGACATGGGAAGCTCTGCCGGGAGGGGGTCGAAACGAAGCGCGGATGCCTACGCGAAGGGGCGCCGCCGGTCAAGGCGGCGAGGCCCACGTACTCGGCGGCCGCTCTCCCGCGCGAGAAAGCGGCCGCCCTTAAGCGTCACCCGTCGATGTCGAGGCCGAGCGCCAGCCGGCCGCTGTACCGGAGCTGCGGCTTCTCCTGCAATGGATGGAAACGCGCGCCCTGTACGTCGCGAAACGCCCGCTCAAGCCCGAGCGCTCGGTAGAACGCCCCGCCGCCGGCGACTTCCATCGCCCGCTCCACAGTAAGAATCGCCGCCCGCCCCGCGAGCGTGCGGGTAGTCATGGCGCGGCCGGTGGTCTCCGGCCCGGGTTCCGCGGTCTCCGCGATCCGCACCTGCGCCTCGTGCGCGAGCATGGCCTGCGCGAATGCATTCTCCATCTCGCCGGTAAGCAGGGTCAGCTGCTCGTCTTCCGGCTTCTTGCGGGCCGCGGCGAGCGCCTTCGCCCGCGCCCCTTCAGCAACCCCGACATACGCCGAATAGATGATCGGGAACGCGATCATGCTGATCGTGTGGAAGAGGCGGTGCCACGCGCCTTTCGGACGCCGCCCCGACACCGCCGCGTCTGCGAGGAAGACGTCCTTGAACTCGATGTCGTTCGATCCCGTGCCGCGCATGCCCATCGCTTTCCAGGTCGGCTGGATGGTCACGCCGGGCGCTGAGAGAGGCACGCCAAAGTGCAGCACCGTTGGCCCTGCCTCGGGATCGTCATAGACCACGCTCGTCATCACCAGAGTCCCCGCCGGCGATCCGGAGGCGAACATCTTGCGCGCGTTGATGAGGAAGCCGCCCTCGGTCCTCGTCGCCGTGCCGCCGCTGTCGAGCCAGTCGGCGCCGCCGGTCGAGACCAAAACGAGATCTTCGCTTGCGATGCGGCGAAGGAGGCCATCGGTCGGTGCATTGTCATGGCGCCAGCGCCAGGCCGCGACCGCCGCCTGATGGCTGTGCATCGCAAACGCGAGCGCGGTGGAGCCGCAAGCGGCGCCCAGCACCCGGATCGCGGCGCAGATGTCGGTGACGCTGGCGCCCATGCCGCCCAGTTCAGCGGGAACCAGCGCCTTGAAGAAGTGCTCGCGCTTCAGCGCGGCGAAGCCTTCCGCAACGAAGCTGTCGTCTGCATCGTGCGCGGCCGCGTGCGCGCTGATTTCAGCGCCGATCCGCGCGGCGGCGGCGCTCCAATCGATGGCGGGGGCAGGGCGTAAGGGCATGGCGGACATCAGTCTCTCCTCAAAATGTTGCGCGGAGATAGCCCTCGCGGCGCGCCGCCCTCCAGTTCAGGAATTGAATCGGCCCCAGTACAGAAACTGAAGCGCACACGAGTGACCGATGATACATTGCCGTCTTTCGCGCTCGGTCCAGATTGAACGCCATGACCCACGGCAGCTACAAGCAATTCTGCCCCGTCGCGATGGCGGCGGAGCTCTTGTGCACGCGCTGGACGATCGTCCTGATCAGGGAGCTCTTGGCCGGCTCGACGCGGTTCAACGATCTGCGGCGCGGCGTTCCGCGCATGTCGCCGGCGCTTCTCTCCCAACGCTTGCGCGATCTGGAATCGGCCGGCGTCATCAGGCGCGCGCCTGTGTCGGGCGAGCCCGACGTGTCCGAGTATCGCCTCACGCCGGCTGGCGAGGCGCTCCGGCCGGTGATTGAAGGCTTCGGCTTTTGGGGCCAGCGCTGGATCGACAGCACGCTCTCGCTCGAACACCTCGATGCGCAGCTCCTGATGTGGGACATGCGCCGCAACCTCGACCCGCAGCCCCTGCCGCGCCGGCGGAGCGTGATCGAGTTTCTCTATCCCGAGCAGCCGCCGGCCGAGCGCAAGTGGTGGCTGATCGCAGCGCCCGGCATGGAAGCGGGCTGCGCGGTGGACGTGTGCCTGGTCGACCCCGGCTTCGACGTGGATCTCTACGTGTCGACCGATCTGCGCACGATGACCGCGATCTGGATGGGCCACGACACGGTGGAGAAGGCGATCGCCGCCGACCGCCTGGCCTTGACCGGGGATCGCGCCCTCGCCGGCCAGATGCAGACTTGGCTTGGCCTCTCGCCCTTCGCCAAAGGCGAACGCTTCGCCAGCTGAGCGGGCGCCGTCTCGCCTTCATTCGTTCATGCCGGGATCACAGGCCGCGGGCTAGACGTTTCCGCAACGCGCGCCTATGCGCGCACTTTAGACTGAGCGAAGGGGAAAAGCCGATGCGCAAGCTGCTCGCCGTCCTGGGCCTGTCGATGCTGACCATGGCCCCAACGGCGCATGCGCAAACGTCGGAGGGCACGCGCTTTGAAGGCAATTATTCGATCCGCGCCCGCGGCGTCGATAATGTCGGCCGCTTCAGCCTGAACGTGCATTTCCTGGGCGACAATTACGCCGCCAACGCCACCCGGCGCGTGACAAACGGCCTCGCCCGCACGTTCCTGCGCAACAGCCAGGACTATAATTATTCGGTCCGCGGCGTCCGCTCCGGCGCGACGCTGCGCCCCTCCGCCTACGAGCATTCCGGCGGTCGCCGCGGCCGCGTTGTCCGCGCCGCCTTCTCCGCCACCGATGTCGTCACCACCGGCACGCCGAACGCCCCCTCCATGGGCAATCCCGAATGCACGCCGGGCCAGTCCTGCTATGCGGCCACCCCCGCCCAACGCCGCGGCGTGATCGACCAGGTCTCGGCGATGGCCGCGATGATGATCACGACCGGCGATCCCTGCGCGCGCACCCTGCCGGTCTATATGGACGGCCGCTCTCGCTTCGATTTTGTGCTCCGCCCGAACGGGACCCAGCGTGTGGATATCGCGGGCGTCCGTGGCGATGCGATCCGCTGCGCCGTCACCTTCCGCCCCATCGCCGGCTTCTCCGATCCGCAGGAGGAGGAGCAGTTGACCTTCCTATTTGCGCGCCAGTCCAACGGGATGTTCGTGCCGCTGCGCCTGGAAATGCCGACCGACGACGGTCTCGTTGTCCTCCAGGCCCGGAACTTCACCCTCACCGGCCCGCGCCCGAACTGAGAGCGCCGCTCAGCGAGCGCCATTGGGGTGACTTGTGTGTCGCCTGTGAACTGAGCCCCAATATCTAGCCGTGAACGGTTCATAAACGAACGCGAGTAAGTGATTCGTCGCCGATTCGTTCCGTTTAGATTCACGCCCGATTATCGGGTACTGTCTTGAGACAGTACCCAGGGACGGAGCTACGTTTTCCCCCAGCGCTTCTCGGCCGCCTTCTTCGCGATCTCCTTCCGCTTGGCGGGGGAGAGCTTGCGCGCGCGGGCTTCCCCGCCCTTGGCGCCGAGCGCCTTGGCTCAGATATTCTCATGCCAATCGGGGCCGAGCTCCTTGTCGAGCTTTCGCCCCAGCTCTTCCAGGTGCTTGAGGGGATCAATGATGCGGCGCGCGGGCGGCGCTTTAGGCGGCGGCGGTGGCGGCTTGTCCATAGCGCCAAGCATGGGCTGCGCCGTCCTGCCGCTCAATGCCTGCTTGGGTCAGGCCGTGAGCGGCTTTTGATTTTACCACCCAGAGCGCCTAACTCCATCGCATGAACGCGCCGGTCCCGAAGGGCTCCGCACAGCCGCATCCCCGGCCGCGCCGCGCGGACGAACCGCCGCTGAAGGCCGTGCTCGGCCCCACCAACACCGGCAAGACCCACCTCGCCGTCGAGCGCATGCTCGACCACCGCGACGGCATGATCGGCCTGCCCCTGCGCCTCCTCGCCCGCGAGATCTACGATCGTGTGGTGAAAGAGAAGGGCGCGTCCGCCGTCGCCCTCATCACCGGCGAGGAGAAGATCGCGCCCGAGACCGCGCGCTATTTTGTCTGCACCGTCGAAGCGATGCCGCTCGATCGTCACGTTGAATTCCTCGCCGTCGACGAGATCCAACTCGCCCGCGACCCCGACCGCGGCCACATCTTCACAGACCGCATCCTCTACGCCCGCGGACAAGGCGAGACGATGCTGCTGGGCGCCGAGACGATGCGCCCGATGCTGCGCCGGCTTCTTCCGCATGCGGAGTTTTCGCGCCGCGAGCGCCTCTCCACGCTCTCCTACGCCGGCCCGCGCAAGCTGACCAAACTGCCCAAGCGCACCGCGATCGTCGCGTTCAGCGCCGAGGAAGTCTACGCCATCGCCGAGCTCATCCGCCGCCACAAGGGCGGGGCCGCCGTCGTGATGGGCGCGCTCTCGCCGCGCACGCGCAACGCCCAGGTCGCGCTCTACCAGTCTGGGGAAGTGGATTTCCTCGTCGCCACTGACGCCATCGGCATGGGCCTCAACATGAACGTCGACCATGTCGCGTTCGCCAGCGCCGCAAAGTTTGACGGCCGCAGAAACCGCGTGCTGCGCCCCGACGAGGTAGCGCAGATCGCCGGCCGCGCCGGCCGCTTCCAGAGCGACGGCGAATGGGGCGAAACCGGCGAATGCCCGCCTTTCGATGAAGAGACCATCGAGCGGGTGGAGGCGCATGATTTCGAGCCGGTCGACGCGATCGAATGGCGCAACGGCGCTCTCGATTTTGCCAGCCTTAAAGCGCTTTTGCGCACGCTCGAACAGCCGCCGGATCGTCCAGGCCTCCTGCGCGCCCGCGGGGCCGACGACGAAGAGGCGCTGAAGCGCCTGATGCTGGACGAAGCCCTCATCGCACAGGCGGACGCGCCGGCGCGCGTGCGCCGCCTTTGGGAGGCGTGCCAGCTGCCCGACTTCCGCAAGAGCGGGATCGAAGAACACGCCCGTCTCGTCGGCCGCGTCGCCGAGGCGTTGCTATCCGTACACGGACGATTGAGCGAGGATTGGCTGGCCAAGGAGGTCAAGGCGCTCGATCGCATCGAGGGCGATCTTCCCGCGCTCCAGCAGCGCCTGGCGCACATCCGCACCTGGACCTACGCCGCCAATCGCGCCGATTGGATCGCGCACGCGGAAGAATGGCGCGCCAGGACCCGCGCCATCGAGGATCGCCTGTCCGACGCGCTGCACGACCTGCTCACGCAGCGCTTCATCGACAGGCGGACTTCTGCGCTCCTGCGCGGCCTGAAACGCGAGGACGCTCTCGTCATCGCGGTCGCCGCCGACGGCGACGTTGTCGTTGAGGGGCACTCGGTCGGCAAGCTTGAGGGCCTGCGCTTCGTGCCCGATCCTCAGGCCTTCGGCCTTGAAGGCCGCGCCGTTCGGAACGCTGCGCTGAAGGCCCTGGCGCCGGAAATCGTTCAGCGTCTCGCCGCCATCGCCGCGTGCGATGGCGTCGATCTGACGCTCGCTGACGACGGCGCCGTCGAATTTCGCGGCGCGGCGATCGCGCGTCTTGGTCCCGGCGCACCGCTCCGGCCGCGCCTTGATCTGATAGGGGCGGAAGAAGCGCCCCAACGCGCGCGGAGCGCGGCGCTTGCGCGCTTGAAGGGCTGGCTCGACGTGCAGATCGCGCGCGATCTTCAGCCCTATGGCGCGCTGGCGGCGGGCGAGGGCGTATCGGGCGCCGCGCGGGGCCTTGCCTTCCGTCTTCTGGAATCCGCCGGCGCCCTCGACCGCGCCGACGCCAACGATCTCGTGGACGCGCTCGATGCGCAGGGCCGCGCCGCGCTTTCCGCGATCGGCGTCTACGTTGGGAGGCGCTCCATTTATGTGCCGCGGATGATCCGGCCCCGGCCGGCGCGGTTGTGGTCGGTGTTGTGGGCCGCCGCCCACGAGACGCCGGCTTTCCTGCCGCGCGCAGGCGCGGTCTCCGCGCCGATCGGTGTCGCGCCGCCATGGCGCAGTCTCGCCGCTGCCGGCTATCGCGCCGCCGGGCCCGTCGTCCTGCGGCTCGATATTGTTGAGCGGCTGGCCGCGGCCCTGGCGAGCGCGGAACCCCCGGACGAGGCGGCGATCGCCAGCCTCATCGCCAGGCCGGCCGCCGAACTCGCTTCAGTTCTGCCCGCCCTCGGCTTTCGCCGCAGCGGCGATCGTTGGACTGCGCCTGCGCCGCGCCGCAAGCCGCCCGCCCCACCGCCGGCCAACGCCTTCGCCGCGCTGGCTGCGCTCCGGCCCCCGCCAGTGCGAAGGCCGCGCAGGCGCGCTAAGCCGGCCGCGCCAAAGCCATGATGAGGCAGCGTGTCGACGTCTGGCTGCACCGCGCGCGGATCTTCAAGACGCGCACGATGGCTGAGAGCGCTGTGGAAGAGGGCGCCGTCCGGCTGCAGCGGGCGGGCGCGGTCAAGCGGGTTGAAAAGGCCGCCGAGCCGGTGGGCCCGGGCGACGCATTGCTCGTGGCGGCGCCGCGCGGCTTGCGAACGATCCGCATCCTCGCCCTGGGCGCACGAAGGGGGCCGCCCGCGGAAGCGCGCCAACTCTATGCCGAGGACGATCAGCCGGCCTAAAGCCCGCGCCAGTGCGCCTCGCTTGACGCTCTTCGCGCGGGCACGCATGTGACTGGCGGCTGAACAGGAACCCGCATGACCTACATCGTCACCGACGCCTGCATTCGCTGCAAATACATGGACTGTGTCGAAGTATGCCCGGTGGATTGCTTCTACGAGGGCGAGAACTTTCTCGTGATCCACCCTGAGGAATGCATCGATTGCGGCGTGTGCGAACCCGAATGCCCTGTCGACGCCATCAAGCCGGACACCGAGGACGATCCGGACGGCAAATGGCTGAAGATCAACACCGACTATTCCAAGGAATGGCCCAACATCACCCGCAAGGGCGACCCCCCCGCCGACGCGGATGACTTCAAGGACGAGAAGGGCAAATTCGAGAAATACTTCAGCGCGAAGGGCGGCGGCTAACGTAAGGGAAACTACGTCTAGGCTGGATTACGCTTCAAGTAGCCCTTGCGCGCAAGAAATTGCCTTTATCGGGCTAACGCATCGGCATTATCGCAGGCCAGACGCGCAGATTCGGCATAGCTGCGTTGTGTTGTCATCGTTCTGTGGCCTTCCTGAAAAGCCCCTAATGTGATAGGATGTTGGTTGCGTTGGAATGTTGTCGCTCATTGATGCGGCGACGGATTTGACGCGCATGACGCATCTTTGGTGCGGCGCGAGCACGCGCGCCACGCTCGGCCGGATCGGCCGCCAGGCGGGGCCGTGGATTTCAAGGGGCGGAAGGCTTGAGAGTGCTGTCGCGGAACGCATGTCCGCGGTCGGCGCGCTTGAGCGTCCCACAAAACCCCGATTGTTCGCCCTTGCCGCCGATGCGCCGCGACACGGTGCGCCGCTCCAAGGCGCGCCATGGACCAGTGGAGCAGGGACCAGCATGACGGCGACGACAAAATCGAGCCCGACTTTCCGCGCAGGGGATCACATTGTGTACCCCGCGCACGGCGTTGGGCGCGTTGTGGGTGTGGAAAAGCAGATGGTCGCGGGGCACCCCTTGGAGGTGTTCGTGATCCAGTTCGAACAAGACAAAATGACGTTGCGCGTGCCGACCGCGAAGGCGAAGTCCTGCGGCATGCGCCCGCTCGCTTCCTCCACAGTGGTCGACAATGCGATGAAGACGCTGACTGGTCGCGCCCGCATTAAGCGGACGATGTGGAGCCGTCGCGCGCAGGAATACGAGGCTAAGATCAACTCCGGGGATCTTATTCAGATCGCCGAGGTCGTGCGCGACTTGCATCGCGGCGGCGATCAGCCTGAGCAATCCTACTCCGAGCGCCAGCTCTATGAGAGCGCGCTCGATCGCATGGCCCGTGAACTCGCAGCGGTCGAGAAGATCAACCGCGATCAGGCGATCGCGAAGCTCACGCACTCGCTGACGATGAAAAAGGCGGCGACTGCCGCCGCATAGGCCGAACCGAATAGGGTGGGCCGGATCGCGTGCGTCGCGATCGGTGGGAAGACGAAGGGGCGGACCGTGAGGTTCGCCCCTTTTTCGTGCACTAGCGCATGCTCTGCTGATGTCATGCGTGCGTGACGCATTATCAGATGCCATCCCCGGCGGCTGTGCTAGGGTTCCATTGCGTCGGCGGGCGCGTTCGCCGCGACAGCCAGGGGTTGAAGTGAAACCGAGCGAAGTGGCGCCGGCCCGAGCGCCGGCCCCCCTGATGTCCGCCGTCGCAGCGCTCGCATGCCTGCTTGTCGCGTGCGAACGCCCGAATAGCGACGAGCCCCCGCCAGTCACCTCGACTGCGCCGCACGTCCCGTGCGCTGAGGCCGAGACCATCAGTCCCGGAGCGACGCATTGCGGGATCGGCCTGACGCCGAGTTCGGGGCTTACCTTGGATGGCCTGCCGTTGCTGGGCGGATCGCCACTCCGCCTTGGCGAGGGCATGGAGAGCGGCGCGGCGTCGCTGATGATCTACCCCTCGCCAGGCGGCAGGTTCTTCTTCGTGCGCGGCTGTGGTGGCCCAGCCCTTAATCCCGGCGTTTGCCCGCGCGCGGTCATCCTAGATCGTCACGGGGCGCGGCTATATCCCATCGCCTTCCGCGCCAGCGGACCGACAGCGTGCATCGCCTGGTCTCCCGACAACAACCGCTTCGCGCTCGTCGAGCCATTGTCAGAGGGCTTTCACGCGCTCTACGTCGTCAATCCCGAGACAGGCGAAGTCGCCGGCTATCCCCCCGATGATGCGTCGGAACGGTTCCGCATCAATGAGCCCGGCGTGGGCTGGGCGACGCCCACCGAGGTGGAAGCCCGGCTCGAAGTGTGCGCCCCGCGTTGCACTGCTGAGACACGCCGCTTCGCGTCGCCATAAGGCGCTGGTCGCTCACTCCGCTAATTGAGCACTTCGATCTGTTGGGGGTGATCGGCGCAGATCAGCGGCCCGCCGCGATTGGCCGTGCGTCCGCGCACACGCACCTGCTTGTTTTCGTAGCTGGCGAACGCTGGCCCTTCCGCGCGCCAGGCCGCGACCGCGTCGCCATAGATCCCGATCGTGGTGTCGGCGCCGTAGTCGCCGGCTTCGCCGAAATTGAGATAGACCCGTGTATCGGACACGCTCGCTTGGCGCACGCGCCCCTCGACGACAAGGAATGGCCCGCGGCCGCACGAGCGCGGCAGCGAGTCCGCATCGTTGGCCAACGCCGTCGCATTGCGCACACGGTATTCGCGCAGCGCCCACAGGCCGCGCTGCGCCGCGCGCGCCTGCGCCTCCGCGGCGAGCAGCGCCGCCGCGCGCGCATGGTTCTCCTTGCGCGTGCGCACCCGCACGAGGCCTTGCGAAACCAGGGCCTGTTGCACCCAAATCCAGCGACCGCCCTCGGAGCGCACGAAGAGATGCGCAAGGGCGGTTTCGGCTGGCGCCGCCGATTGTTCGCTCTGCGCGGCGCTCGGCTGCGCCTGATCTTCACCCGTGGCGGCGGGTTGGCGCGGCGCGTAGCGCTTGAGCCCGCCATAGGCGAGCCGCACCCGGCGATGCAGCGTCGCGCGCTCCAATCCGGCGCGCGCTTCGCTTGCATAGGGCGCATCGCCGAAGGGCGCTTCGATCTCGACGAGCGTGACCCGAAGCCCAGACTCCAGCACGATCGTGTCGCCGTCGACGACTTGCGCCACCTCGCCGGCCTCGCCCTCGTCCAGGCCCTCCAGGTCCGGGCGGCTGCACGCGCCGACGAGCGCCGCCAGCAAAAGCGCCACGACGCCTGCCCGCACCATGCCCGCCTCCATTGTCGCAGCGCTCCGCGCTTGTCATAACGCTTCTAAGGCTCCGTAGCTCAGCTGGATAGAGCTGCTCCGTCCTAAGGAGAGGGTCGCAGGTTCGACTCCTGCCGGGGCCGCTTTCGTTGCGCGGAGGGGAGACCGCGGAACGCACGAGGGAGGGGGCGTTGCCAAAACAGACGGCGCGGTTCGGCAATGCGATGTCGCAAATGGCGGCGAGCTTTACGGCCTCCTCGAGCCGTCGCGCGCCGGCGTTCCGCTGGTTCGTGTTGACGACGCTGCTCGTGCTCTGGATTTTCGCCGGCTATGTGTCCTGGTCGAGCCAGGACAATGCGCCCTCGGAATCGATCTACAAAACGCTCGGCGCACTCGCGATGAGCGACGCCTATATCGACATCGAGGAGGGCGACTGGCTGATGGAGGCGGCGCGCTTCGCCGGCGTCGCCATTCCCCTGGTCGGGTTGTTGTTCGCCTTTTCCGGAGCGCTGGGTCGTTCGCTCGCGCGCGCCTTCAATTCTCTCGCCGCCGATCACATCGTCATAGCCGGCTCCGGCCCGGGCGCGATCTCCTTGGCGCACGACTGCCTGAAGGCGCAGGATAGCGTCCTCTTGATTGCGCGCGACGTGCCCGAAGAGACCAAGTGGCTTCTCTCCCGCCGGGGCGGGACGCTGATCGAAGGCGACGCCACGCGCATCGAGACGCTGAAGGGTGCGCGGGCGCACAAGGCCGCGCACGTCGTCGCTTTCGAGGAGGACGAGGCGGTCAACCTACAGATTGAAGCGCTGATGCGCCGCGCCGTAGGCAAGCGCCGCCGCAAGCGTCCGGTTGTCGTGCACGTATCCGCCTCGTCGGCGACGCTGCTGTTGGAAGCGCGTGAAATGCGCGCATTCGAGCAGCGCGCGCGAGAGGCCGCCGCGAAGAAGGCCGCGGAGAGGAAGCGGCGCCGCGAACCCGCCATCGTGATGGATCCGCGGCCGTTCTCACTGAACGAGATCGCGGCCCGCGCGCTCGTCTCGGATCACGCCGGCGAGATATTGCAGAACGCCAGAGCGATGCGCCATCGCGCCGTCCACCTGCTGTTCCTCGGCTTTGACGCCGCGGCCGAGGCCGTCGCCGTGCGCGTGCTGATGAGCCTTTGGTCAGCGCAATTCGAGGCCCCGCGCTTGACCATCCTGGCGCGCGACGCCGCTGCGGCTGAACGGCGGTTCCGCTCGCGCTTTCCGCAAGCCTATGCATACCCCGATCTCTGGGTCGCCGACATCGCGTTCCAGGACTTCGAATGGAGCGAGCGCCAGGTCGACCGCGCGTTCATCGATGGCGTCAACGCGGCACGCGGCGCGCCGAGTGCGATCATCGTCTCCACCGGTCAGGATTCCGACAACATTGTCCTGGCGCTGGCGCTGAAGCGCGCATGCAACGCCGATCACGTCTGGCCCGCGCCGATCCTGATGAAGGAAACCACGCAGTCCGAGTTTTCCGCCCTCTACGCCAAGGGCGACGAGACCGAAGAACACGACGCATACCTGCAGGCGTTCGGCGCCGTTCAGGCCTCCGCCACACGCGCAAACATTATCGAGGGCCGCTTGGACCTCGGCGCAGCGATGCAGCACAAATATTATGAACTCGGCCTCGCGGATCGCGGCGTCGGCGCCGATCGCGCTTTGCAGGCGATGACCAAGACCTGGGATGACGTGCTTGAAACCTATCGCGACGCCAATCGCGCAAGCGCCGACGCGGCAAGCGTGCGCATGTTCGACTTGGGCTGGCGGCCTGCGACCGCGCAGGAGAAGAAGCGCGCCGCCGCCGCCCCCGCGATGCGCGAAGAGATGCTGCCGATGATGGCGCGCCGAGAACACGATCGTTGGGTCGCTGAGCGCCTCCTCAACGGCTGGCGGCCTGGCCCCGAGCGCGACAACATCCAGCGCATCCATCCCAACCTCGTGCATTGGGACAAGCTCAGCGAAGAACTCCAGAAGCGTGACGAGGATCAGGTGCGTGCGGTGATGGACGTCGCGCAGATGCTGCACAAGGACGGCTTCATGCCGATGCAGGATGCGTCTGGCCCGACGCCGCCCGAGGCGGCTGCGTAGTTCACCCGCGCAGCGCTGCGCCCCAAGCGCGCACCTCCGTGATTTTCTGCTCGAACGGCCCCCAGTCGTCGCGAACAGCGATTGCGTCCCAGATCGCCTCAACCTCGTCGATCAGCATGTCCGGCGGGGTTGGACGCTGAAACAGCGGATCGCTGAGCAGCTCCGGCCGCAATGGCGCGTAAGCTTCAAGCGCCGCGCGCAGAGGCGCGAACCCGGCCGTCGCATAGAGCGGCGCTTGCGGGCTTTCCAGGGCGCGCGCGGTGCTTGCCGCGCCGCAGCGCCAGTCGAAAAAGAACTGCGCCCATCCCGCGCCCGCTTCAGTCATCCAGCCGAACAGGGATTGCAGAAAGTCGAGGTCTCGCCCGCGCCCGCCGGGCGTCAATCCGAGCCGTGCGAACATCGACGTACGCAACGCGTCGAGATAGGCCGCGCCATAGGCCTTGAGCGCGTCTTCCAGCGGCGTTGTCTCGGAAACCAGCGAGAAACAGCCGCCAAGCTGCGCCAGGTTCCATGAGGCCGCCTCCGGCTGCCGGCCGAACGCGTAAAGCCCCATTTCGTCGAAATAGGCGGCGGTGAAGCCAGGCTCGCTTCGCGGCAGGAACCGCCAGGGTCCGTAGTCGAAGCTTTCGCCGGTCACGACCATGTTGTCGGTGTTTAGGACGCCGTGCACGAATCCCGCCGCCATCCAGGATGCGGCCAAGCGCGCCGTCGCGTTCACGATAGCGTCGAATAGCGCCGGGACCCGCGCCGCGTCCTCGAGGTCAGCGATCTCGGGATAATAATTCTCCACCACGTGATCGATCAGCACACGGATGAGATCGGGCCGCTCGTGATAGACGAGGCGCTGGAACGTGCCGAATCGGACATGCGAATGCGAGAGGCGCACGAGCACGCTCGATCGCGTCGGCGAAGGTTCGTCATTGCGCTGAAGCGCCTCGCCCGTCTCGAACAGCGAGAACGCCTTTGACGTCTTGACGCCGAGCGCCTCCAGCATCTCCGCCGCCAGCACCTCGCGCACGCCGCCCTTGAGCGTGAGCCGCCCGTCTCCAAAACGCGAATAGGGCGTCTGCCCGGAGCCTTTCGTCGCCAGATCGAGCAGGCGGCCTTTGTCGTCACGCAGCTGCGCGAAAAGAAAACCGCGCCCATCGCCGATATCGGGATTGTACACCCGGAACTGGTGTCCGTGGTATCGCATCGCCAGGGGCGCGGGCATGTTGTCCGGCAACGGATCGAAATGCGCGAACGCCGCCTCCCATTCGCTGGCGTCGAGCGCATCGAGCCCGACGCGCGCCGCCCAACCTTGGTTGCGGAAGCGCAGAATGCGTTCTGGAAACCGTGCAGGCGCCGCGGGATCTGCGAAATCCGGCCCCAACGCCGCAAAGCGCGGATCGGGCCTGTAGGTCTGGCGCGGCGGCATCCGCGAGGGCTACACCCGCGCGCTGGCGAGCGAAAGCGCCCAAACCGCGCGGCGGCTGCAGTTTGCCGCTTGTTTCCGCCTGACGTCAGCGCTTTATCAGCCGCTGGAACAACCACGCGGCGGTCCGATGCAAGGACGCGGCGCGCGGTGCAAAGGGAGTGTCGGATGGCGCGCGCATTGGTTCTTGCCGCGGTCGCGCTGGCGCTGAGCGCCTGCAACCGGGATGACGCCAAGGCGAACGGCCAGGACGTGACCGTCGACATCGCCGCGGCGCTCGACCCATGCGCCGCCGACGCGGGTCCCGGCGGCCGCGCCCTGTGCGGTAACGAGAAGCTTGCGGCCCTCGACGCCCGCATCCGCGCAGCGATGGTCGCCGAGGCGGGCGAAATTTCCGAAGCCGGGCGCCGCACTATCGTGGAGAACCATCAGCGCTGGCTGCGTGCGCAGCGTATCGCCTGCGGCGTCATTGACCCCGATGCGACGCCCACGCCCGATCAGGCGGGATGTTTGGAGGCGGCGCTCACCGAGCGCGTCGGCCAAACCGAACGCGCCGTGGAGAGCGCGGGCGGCTACACGTTCCAGCGCATGGAGATGATCCAGGCGCAATCTGTCTCTGCTGAAACCGCCGCGGCCAGCGGCATGGGCGAGGGCGCCCCGACGTCGGTAACGCGCGACATCCGCTTCCCCCGCATCGACGACGCCGATACGCCCCAGGCCGCACGCTTCAATGACATCGTTTCGCGCATTCCGGAATCGCGCTTCGAGCCTGGAGAAGAGGTGCAGGTCGACTACGAGATCGCCTTCGCCGGCCCGGAACTGATCTCGGTGCGCTTTGATTCCTATTCGTACGCCATCGGCGCTGCGCACCCGAACAACTCCACCCGCGCCGTCACGGTCGTGATGACGACCGGGCAACCGTTGGAAGTGGGGGATGTGTTCCGCGCCGGCTCGGGCTGGGAGAACTTCCTCACCCAGCGCGCGGTCACGGCGCTCACGCAGCGCTTCCGCGCAGAGAATTTCACGCCGCCCGAAGCCGATGTCCGCGATTCCGTCACCAAGCCGCACCTGTGGCTGGTCAAGGCGGAGGGGCTGACGCTGCTGTTTCCGCCGTATTCCTTCGGCGGCCCGCACGTGCTCGGCGGCGCCGACGTGACAATCCCCTGGGCCGATCTGGCGCGCTTCCTAAACCCGGAGGCGCCGGCCCCGATCCGCGCCTCGACATGACGGCGCGCGGGCGTCCCAACCCGCGAAGCCGCCATCACAGAACCGACCGCACGCGTGCCTAGGCGTGGATGTCGCGGTTCTTGGTTTCCGGAAGGAACAGCACGCAGCAGACGATCGCGATCGCGGTCACGATCGTCGGAAACCAGAGCCCGGCATAGATGTTCCCCGTCGCCGTGTTGATCGCGAACACCGTCGCCGGCAGCAATCCGCCGAACCACCCTGTGCCGATGTGGTAGGGCAGCGAGAGCGCCGTATAGCGGATGCGCGTGGGAAAGAGCTCCACCAGCGCCGCCGCCTGCGGCCCGTAGAGCGCTGTCGCCGCCACGATGAACCCGGCCAGGATGAAAAACACCAGGATCTGGTTGATCTCGCCCGGGTCGGCTTGCGCGGGATAGCCCGCGGCGGCGAGCGCATCGCCAAGCGTCGGCGTGTCCGGCGCCGGCGCATCCGGCGGC
>WGOB01000002.1 GCA_016124255.1 Alphaproteobacteria bacterium
AACGTGAGTTCCCCCGTGATCGCGTACGTCCACACGATCGCCGGCAGAAGCAGCCCCAGCGAGCTCGCATAGAGGATCGTCAGATAGAGCCGCGCCGCCCTTCTTCCTGAGACGTCTCCGGCATGGGCGGCCAGCGGCATCGACGCAAGGATCAGCGCCTGGTGGAAGACGAACAGCGTGAAAAGATTGGAAGCGAGCGCCACGCCAGTCGCCATAAGGGACGCCAGCGCCGTGAACGCCATCAGCCGCGCAGGCGCCGGATCTTGCGTCGCGCGGAGGAAGCCGGCGGTGTGTATGGCGTGCACCGCGGCAAGCGTGGCGATCGTCGCCGCGACGACAACGCCGACCGGCTCAAGCGCAAGAGCGAACGAAGCGTCCGGGAGTGGTCGCGCGAGCACGACAGGCGCAATCTCGCCGGCGGCCGTTGCGCCGATGAGCCTGATCGCCGCCCACGCCTGCACCAGCGCCAGCGCGATGTTGAGCGTGTCGCGCAAGCCCGGCGGGCGCGGCGCCAGCGCAGCGGCGCACGCGCGCAGGAAGGCCGCGCCCATGGTGATGAGCAGAAGCGTCTCCGCGCTCATGGCGCCGCCCCCAAGGCGCGCGCTGCAGCCGTGGCCGTTCCCCACAACGGTCCTGCATTAACGCCGAGCGACACGAGCGCGGCCATGCCCGCGCATTGCACAAGCGTGCGCGACGTTCTCATCGGCGCCAGCGCCGCTTCGCCCGGCGCACGCGCATAGAGCCGCTCGAGCAGACGCCCCGCGTAAAACACAGCGGCGAGCGCTGCGGCGATGATCAGCGCGCCCGCCCACCACCAGCCGCTCCCCAGGCTCGCTTCGATCAGACGCCAGCGCGCCAGGAAGCCGAATGTCAGCGGCGCGCCGATCAGACTGAGCGCCGCGACCGCGATGGCGGCCGCCGACACCGGCGCGCGTCGCCCGAGGCCGTCGAGTGCATCGAGCGAGGCGCGCCCCTGGAAAATCGCAGCGCCGGCGAGGAGGCCTAGGCCGACGATCGCCAGATGGCTCGCCTGCGTAAGCGCAGCCGCTCGGCCCACGACCGTCGCCAGCGACAACGCAATGAGCGCCGCGCCGAACTGCACCGCGTGCACATAGGCCGAGAGGCGCCGCAGATCCTGCGCGCCAAGCGCCTGCGCCGTGCCGACGACGATCCCGATGGCGCCGAGCGCCGCGAACGCCGGCGTCAGCGCCGCGCCAAGCGCGTCGTCCGCGCTCGCCGCCAGCCGCGCCAACACCGTCAGCATCGCAAGTGGCGCAAGCGCGCCGCAAACCATCGCCGCCGCGCGCGCGCCGCGATCCGCGATATGCACCATCCACGCATTGAGCGGCGCGGCGCCCGCCCACAGCGCGCAGGCCGCGATCATGAGCGCGTAGCCGGCCGCGCGCGCCGGCCCCGGCCTTGCCTCCCGCAGCGCCTCGAACGCATCGCCGCCCGCCGCCTGGTGCGCCAGCGCCGCGCCGAGAACAAACCCCGCGCCGGCGATCCCGCCCGCCAGCGCCTGCCGCAGAGCGCCGACGAGCGCCGCGCGATCGCGCGATCCGCCGAGCGCCGCAGCCGCGCAGATCGCGAGCCAGGCGATCTGGACATGCACAAAAACCGCGGCGAGCGATTGCGATAACGTCGCCGCCATCCATCCGAACCAGGACAATTGCAGCAACGCCAGCATCAGCGGCGCGGGCCCGCGTCCTTCGTCGCATAGCACGCGCGCCATGATGATGCAGGCGGCGCCGGAAGCCGCCATCACCGGCGCGACGCTCGCCGCCACAGGATCCACGGCGAGGCCCATCAGCGTCAGCGAACGCGCGCCCGGCGTGAGATAGAACGCCGCCGCCGTCGCAATGAGCGCGCACACGATCGCCGCGGCGCCGCCGCCGCGGCCGCCCAGGAAAAGACTGAGGCATGCGCCCAGGAGCGGCGCCAGCAGCATTGCGACGCCCGCCCATTCCAGCGCCATTGCTGGGGCGACGACGCTCACCGCTCGGCGTCCTCCGCGCTGGCGCGCGCCGCGCCCTCATCCCAATCCGATGTCGCAAACGTCTCGTGCACGCGCGCAGCGATCGCGGCGCAGACCAACGCCGCGCCGACCCCCGCCGCCGCCGCCGCCAGCGCCAGCGACGTTGCGCCAAAAGCGGCGGCCGCAAGCGCAGCGCCCGTCAGCGCCAGCGCGAGACCGAGAACACGCTTCGCGATCGCGGCCGCGCTCAGCGCCATCAGCGCGCCGAGCGTCGTCGTCAGCACGCAGGCCAGATAAACGAGGGCGACGGTCATCGCGGCGGCGCTCATCGCTGCGTCCCGCTTTGTGCATCGTCTTGGCCCAGCGCGTGCGCGCGCCCGAACACCGCCATCAGCGCCGCCGGCGCGCTGGTCGCGATCAGGACGAACACCAGCGCGCGCCGCACAGCCGGCGCAAGCGCAGGCGCGCCGCCCGCCTCAACCGCAGCCGCCAAATAGAGCGCCAGGGCCGCGAGCGCTGCGGACGCCAGCAGCACGCGCGGCGGCATCCGTTGGGCAGCGACCGCAGGTCCGAAGATCAGCACGTAAAGACTGAGCGCCAGCGCCGCCGCCAGTCCCCCAACCACGCCCCCGCCGTTCGGCGCGGCCACAGCGAGGTAGACGGAGAAAAGCAGCGCCGGCGGAACGAGCACCAGCGCCGTGGCGCGCATGAGCATGCCCATCTCAATCGTCTCCGCGATGTTGCGCGAAAACGGCGCGCTCGCCGAACCCCATCAGCGCATAGGCGCCGATCGCCGCCGCAAGCAGCGCCAGCGCCGCCGGCGCTGCCGCCTGCGCGAGCGATTGGGGGGGGCCCGATGTCGGCGCAACGTCTTGCGCCGCCCACGCCAGCGCCGCCGCAATCAGCGCCGCCCCCGCACGCGATCCCATCCGCCGCGCGCGCTGCATCGCAGGCGCGGCCGGCAGAACGATGAGCGACGCGGCGACCGCAAACGTGGCGCCCGCGCCGGCGACAAGCGCGAGCGCGATCGACGCCACGCCCAGAGCGGCGGCGCACATCGCCGCTGCGATCGCGGCGAAAAACGTACAGAGCGCAATCTGCAAGGGCAGGCGCGCGGTCGCCGCGGCCACCGAGAACGCCGCCATCGCGACGGCGCCGAGCGCAGCCAGAACCAGCCGCGCGCCATCGAGCCCCGCCTCGATCACAGAACCAGTTCCGTATCGTCGGGGTCCGTCGCGGCGCGCTCGGGCGCCGCGCCCGCGCTGTGCGCGCCTGCCGCAAGCCAATGCAGCGCAGCCGGCCCGAGAACGGCGCACACGCCGCCCAAGAGGCCGAGCCGCAGCGTCATTGCGCCATCCCACGCAACCAACGCCAATCCCCCGCAGAGGAGTGGGGCGGCGAGCGCCGACATCAGCGCCGCGCCATGGATGCGGTCGAACACGTCGCGAAAGCGCATCAGCGCGATAGCCGCGATGAGCGCGACCACACACCCGGCCAAGGCAAGCGCGCCGCCCACGCCGAACCGCAGGATTTCGAGGCCTGTCACAGTGCCGACTGCGTCTGCGCGTCGAGCGCCGCCAGCGGCGTCTGCAGCGAACGACGACGCAGCACCTTGTATCCGACGAGCACGACCAGCGCGTCGGCCAGCGCGGCCATGAACGCGAGATCGAGATAAGCGGCGTCGCCTGCCGCGACCCCGAGCGCCGCCGCAGACAGCGCGCATGAGAGCATGAACGTGTGCGCCGCGACGAGGCGATCATGGGCGCTCGGGCCAACAAGCCCGCGGACCGCAGAGACGAGCGCGATGGCGAACATCGCCGCCGCAACGAGGGAGGCCAGCGTCACGGGCGCGCCTCTCCGAGCGCCGTCTCTGCGCTCAGTTCGAGCCGCGCGAGCACGCCCACATCCACGCGCTCCTCGTCCAGGGCGTGCAAGAGGAGCGCCTCATCGTCGATGTCCACAACCACGAGGCCGGGCGCGGCGCCGGCGGCCTGCGCGAACGCCGCCTGGCTCGCGGGCGTCTGAGCGCGCACCCGAACCCGCACAAGGCCCGACGAGGCCCCGGGGCGTGGGCTCAAACCCGCCGCAAGCACCCGCAGGGCCGCCGCGAAGCGACGGTCAGCGCCTTGCACCCAGAACCGCGCCTGCGCCGGCATCGGGATAGCCTGGCCCCGGAGGAGCCCCAGCCTGTGCATGATCAGAACCGTGGCGACGGCGCCCACGCCCGCAACGGCAAGATCGGCGAGGCCCAGCGGCGGGCGCAGCATCGCCCAGAGGATCGCAAGACCAGCGGCGGCGGCCGCGAACCGGAACATGGCGAGGCCCCTTGGCTTCGGATCAGACGCGCGACCGTATCGCCCGCCCGGCGGATTCGCCAGCAAGGGGAATGCTGCGGCTTGGAGTTACGCCCGTCGCAGCAGCAGCGAGGCGTTGCGCTCGGCGGCGGAGAACTCCGATCGCTCGGCCTCGGGCCCGAAGGCGGCCGCCGACTCCGCCGTGAACGACCAGTTCCAGTAGCGCAGCACCGTCTGCGCCTTGGCGTTGGAGAGAAAGTCGTAGGCCAGGCACATGCGCCCGTACGGCGTGTCCGGCTTCTGCGAATCGCCGACCGCCCGGCGCAGCCCCTTCCAGATTGAGGTGAGGGCCGGGCGCTTGAGGCCCGTGGCCTTCGCCAGCACCGCGATCGGCTCCCCGCCGGGATCGGAGAAGATGTGAACCGCCGTCTGCGGCTTCACCCCGGCCAATCGGCCGAGCTCCTGCATCAGCGGCATGTCGAGACCCTGCTCGGCGCACTCGACCGCCTCCTCCAGCGACCCCCAGCTGCTGCGCTCGATCGCCTGGCGATTGCGCTGTCGACGCTCGACCAGCTGGAGCGCCTTGCGCACTTCCGGATCGCTCCATCCCTCGCGCGCCGCGGGCGCGAAGAATTCTCCGAGCTCGGAGAGAAGCACGGCGCGATCCACCGCAAAGCGGCGCAAGATGGCGAGCCGCGTCTCCGCATCCGCCCACCAGAACAGCACCAGCGCCTGTGTGGGCCGGACTTCGCTCCGCTGAATGATGATGCTGTTCAGTTGCGGCGCCCCGCGCGACCGGGCGACTGCGATGTCGATCGCCTGCGCGGAAAAGCGCGCGCCGGGATTGCGCAGCACCGCCTCGATCGTCGGCGTATCGTTTGTTTGCACCAGCGCATCAACAACGGGCTCGCCGAGCGATTTGCGTTGTGCGATCGCCAGCCAGTGAGCCGAAACGCCCGCGCGAATGGTCGCGATAAGATCGGAATCGTCGAAACCAACGCCCTCTTCAAGCAGCGGCCGCGCGATCTGGAATTTGTCGCGTGCGAGATAGCGCAGCAGCGCTTTCGGCGCGTCCTGGATCCGCACCAGCCCCAGCGCGACCCGCGCGCGGATCTCCGCGTTCGACGTGCGCAGGAGGCCCACAAGGATGTCGGCGGCGAACTGTCGTTCGTACGGCGGAATGCGGCTCGACGGCCACGACACCAGCTCGCCCAATTTCTGGACCAGGGCGGCGCGCACCGTCCAGCGTAGCTCTTCGCTCAGGTCCAGCGGCGCCGGCTCGCCCGCTTGGCGAGCGCCCTCGAACCGTGCGGAATCAGAAGTCCCAGCCATGGTTCGGTAAGATTTGCACGAGCGACGTTAACGCGCTGTCAATCGAAGGCGCTTCCTGGCAAGGGGGGCGCGTCCCGCGCCGGCTAAGAGGAAATTGCGGATGGGAGACGCCGAGGCGAGCAAATGGAGGGCGGGCGAACTGCACCTCTATTACACCCTCGTCGGGCTCTACTTCTTCTCGTTCGGCGTCCAGATCGTGCTGTTCCCCAGCCTGGCGGCGTTCACCCTGGACGCCAGCGAAGAGGGGGTCGGCATCGCCCAGATGGCGCTCTCCGCGCCGATGTTCGTGCTGCTGCTGTTCGGCGGCGCGCTGGCGGAAAGGGTCCGCGCCGGCACGACCTTGGCGATGCTGCAGCTCACGCTCGCCGCACCGATGCTGATGCTGGCGTGGATCGTCTGGAACGACGCGCTCACCTACCAGATCCTGATCTTCTACGCGATCGCCACGGGAACCCTCGCCGCGCTCATCCTTCCCGTCCGCGACGCGGCGCTGAACGGCGTGGTCGATCGCGACGCCGCGCGCGGGCGCCGCGCGATGCTCGCCCGCGCCGCAGCAACGACGGCGGCGGTGCAGATCGGCGCGCAGATTGTCGGCATCATAGCGGGCCGCCTCGCCGGCGCGACGCCCGCGGTTCTGCTGGTCGCTCAGGCGACGGCGCTCGTTCTGAGCGCGTTGCTCTGCCTTGGCCTGCAGGCGCCCAAGCCCGAGCCGCGCGGCAAGCGCGGCCTGTTCAGCGCGCTCTCCGACATCCGCGAAGGCCTCGTCTATTCGTTCAAGAGCCCTGTCATGGGCCCGATGCTCGGTTCCGCCGCGTACATGGGCGTGTTCGTCGTCGGCTCGTTTCAGGTGCTCTTTCCGCTGATCGTGCGCGAGGCGTATCCCGGCTCGCCTGCCGAGCAATCCAAGCAGCTCGGCTGGCTGTTCGCGTGTTTCTGGGGCGCATGCTTCATCTCCGCGGCGCTGCTGAGCCGGCTGCCGCCGCTCACCCGGCCCGGCCGCGCGCTGGTGATCTCCCATGCGGTCGGCGCGATCGCGCTCATCACCTTCGCGTTCCACAAGCCGTTCTGGCTGTTTGGCCTCATCGTCTTTCTCTGGGGCCTGGCCGGCGGCGTTTCCATGAGCGCGAGCCGCACGCTGACGCAGGCCGCCGCCGACCCGCGATTTCTCGGCCGCGTGCTGGCGGTATATTCAATGGGCTTCATGGGCGGCGCGCCGATCGGCTCCGCGCTCGTCGGCTACGCCTCCGCCGCGATGAACCCGCGGCTTGCCGCGCTCATCCCTGGCTTCGGCCTCGCAATTGCGATCGCGATCCTGGTCTTGTTCTCACCGATCTGGAGACTGCACTCGCGGCAGCTGCGCGAGTGACGCCTCATTCGAACGGGCGCGGCTTCTCCCACGGATAAAAGTCCGGCATGCCGCTCGACACCTTCACCGGATAGACCGCCGGGCGCTTCTCCAGGAACGACATCACGCCTTCCTTCGCATCCTCGGACTTGCCGCGCGCGATGATCGCCCGGCTGTCGACCTTGTGCGCTTCCATCGGGTGATCGGCGCCGAGCATGCTCCACATCATCCGCCGCGTCAGCGACACCGACACCGGCGCTGTATTGTCCGCGATCTCGCGCGCCAGCGCCTGCGCGGCCGGGAGAAGCGCGCCGGACGCGTGCACCGAGCGCACAAGCCCGCGCTCCTTGGCCTCGGTCGCGGGAAACACGCGCCCCGAATAGCACCATTCGAGCGCGGTCTGGATGCCGACGAGACGCGGCAGAAACCACGACGAGCACGCCTCCGGCACGATCCCGCGTCGCGCAAACACGAACCCGAAGCGCGCCTCTTCTGACGCCATCCGGATGTCCATCGCCAGCTGCATCGTCGCCCCGATGCCGACAGCCGGACCGTTCACCGCGGCGATCACCGGCTTCAGGCTCTCGAAGATGCGCAGCGTCACGCGTCCCCCGCCGTCGCGCAGCGCCTCCAGGCTGCCCTTGTCGCCGCGCTCGGGGCGGTCGGTGCGGGCGTCGTAATTGAAGGTGTTGGCGCCCGACGACAGATCGGCGCCGGCGCAGAACCCACGCCCCGCGCCGGTCACGATCACCGCCCGCACGTCGTCGTCGGCGTCGGTGGCGTCGAACGCCGCGATCATGTCGAGCATCATCTGCCCGGTGAACGCATTGAGTTTGTCGGGCCGATTGAGCGTCAGGGTCGCGATTTTGTCGGCGACCTCCAGCGTCACGGTTTCAAACGTCTTCCCGGCCATGGCGCGCTCCTAAACCAACTTATGGACTTTAAATTCGCTCGGCGTTCGCCATCAAACTGAGGCGAATTCAAAGTCCGTTGCTTTAGGAGCCCGCCTCACCTTGCGTCCGTCAAGACATCCGCGAACCGCCTCCGCGCGAACGAAGAGGCGGCCCTGCGGAGACGGCGGCGCTATTGCGGCTGCTGGTTGCCGCCGACGCAGCGCGCGTCGACGTCGCGGTCGGCGTCGGTCACGCGCTGGCCGTTGCGCTCATTGAACTCGTTCACTTCAGTGAACCAGGCCCGGCAGGTCTCCAGAAACTGGGCGCGCCCGGCGTTGAATTCGTTGCGCCGCGCAAGCCGCCGCGCCTGCACTTCCAGCAATTGCTGTTCAAGCTGGCGGTCCTCAGCGATCCGGCAATTGAACACCTGCCGGAACTGCGCATCCCAGGCCTGGATGGCGGTGTTCGCGGTCTGGACCTGCTCAGCGCGCGCGCGCGCGCCGTTCGGCAGCTCCGGCGGCGAGGGGAACGCGTCGCAGCTCGACGGCGGCGCCGCAGCAATTTGTTCGGCGGTCGGGTTGAGCGTGCCGCCGCCGCTATTGTCTTGCGCGTATGCGACGCCGGCCAGCGCCAAGGTCGCCGCCGCAGCGGCCAATGCCATTCTCATCGATACCGTCTCCCTGAATCAGCCTTGCGAGACACGAGCCCAGCGATCGTCAGCGATCACGGTCGGGCGAGTGGACGGCCGGCTGCGTCCCTCGTGCATCGGCCGACACGCCGTTTGGCCGTTCTTTTCGGCCAAAATGCGTTCGCAGCCCGCCCATGCGGACCGTGAGCGGCGACGTTAGAGCAATTTCCGCTCAAGGGGAGACCGGTAGAGCGGCAGAAATTGCGACCAAGCGGGAATCTACGGCCTGCGGTCCGTTTCCATCAGGTCGCGAAGGGCCTCAGCGGCGCCTCAATCGAGATTGAACGGCACGCGCATGCGGTACCGCGCCTCAATCGCGGCGCCGTCCCGCATCGCCGGGGCCATGTTGTGGTCGCGCGCGATGGCGAGCGCCGCCTGGCCGAAGCCCCAACCTTGAGGGGTCTCTTGCGCCACGGCGCAATCGAGCCTGCCGGTGACGCGCACCATGCACTCAAGCTCAACCACGCCCTCGCGGCCCGCGGTCTCTGCGCGCCGCGGATAATAGCGCCCGAGGTCAGCGGGACGCGCGCGCCAGCGCGGTCGTTCGATCAGCGGCGGCCCGACCGCGCCGATGGGCTCGGCCGCGGGCTCGACGATCGGACCCGGCCACGGCGCCGGGGGCGTGTCTGCATCCGGCGTCGGCGGCGCGATCGCCGCCGGCGTCGTCTTCGGCGTTCGCGGCGCAGGCGGCGGCGGATCAGGGTCTGGCGGCGCGACCGGTTCAGGCCGCAACGCCACCACGGCGTCCGGCGCCCCCCCAGTCGGGCAGATCGACAAGCGGCGATTTCGCCAGCAAAGCCAACGCCGCCAGTCCGACCACCACGGCGGTCGCGCCCGTCAGCTTCGACAAGCCGGCCATGGTCGCCTCCTCAGATTGAGGCCTGCGACCGTGCGCCGCATGTATCGTAACGTCAAGCGTATTGCGACTGCGTCGCGGCAACAAAAGCGCCGCCGGCTGGACCGGCGGCGCCTGGTGTTGGCGTTGACCCTAAGCTCAGCTCAGTTGCCGAGCTGCCAGCGCATCGGCACCCGCAGGCGCCCGCCCTCGGACGGCCGCCCGTCTTCCAGCTGCGGCGCGATCCGGAACCGGCGCGAGGCGCGGATCGAGGCTTCCCCGAAGCCCCAGCCCGACGGCTCTTCCGACGCCACCGTGCACGAAATCCGACCGTTGGCGGCGACGACGCAATCCAGCACCACGCGCCCTTCGCGCTCGGCTTGCGCGGCGCGACGGGGGTAGAGGTCCGCGAAGTCGCGGCCGCTTGGACGTTCGAGCCAGCGCGGATTGGTGATCACGGACGGCGCCGGCGGCGCCGGCGGCGCGGGCGGCGGCGGGGGATCGAGCGTCACCGGCAGCGGCGTGGGCGTCGGCGGCGCATCCGTGTTCGGATTGGGCGGCGACATCATCGGCGGCGGCGGGGGCGGCGGCTGATCGGGCGGCGGCGGCGGCGGCGGCGGCGGCTCCTCGATCTCGACCTCGGCCTTGATCGCGGTCACGTCCTTGAAGATGTCGCTGACGGCCGAGAACTTCCCGGTGACGGCGACATAGACGATGCCGGCGCAGATCAGCGCCGCGAGCCCCATCGAGATGAGCCGCAGCTGCACCATGCCGGAGCCCGGCGTGCCGGGGATGTGGTCATCCGGCCGCGGAGATGGCGGGCGCGGCTGCGCGGGGGGCGGAGGCGCGGTAGGGGATTGGGTGACCATCTACGAAACCTGCTCAGCGAAGATGCCGACCTTGGCGAAGCCCTCTTCCTTGAGCCTGCTCATCACGGTGACCACCTCGTTGTAGGCGGCGTCGTGATCGGCGCGGATGAAGATCAGCGCGTCGGCATAGTAGCGCTGCGGCGGCAGCGCATAATTGTTGATCGACACGCGTTCGAGCACCGTGTCGGACAGCCCCTCGATCGTGGTCGCTTCGCCGTCCACGTAAAGGAAAATGCGCCCGCCCTCGTCCTCGATCTGCACGAAGGTCGGGTTGCGTCCTTCCAGGGGGATCGCGATCGGGTTCGGCGGCGGAAGATCGACGCGGACATCGACTGTCGGCGTCGGCGCCGTCACCATGAAGATGATCAGCAGCACGAGCATGATGTCGATGAACGGGATGACGTTCGGGTCGACGACGGGCTGGGTGTCCCGCTTGCCGCCGCCGCCCGTGGAGATTTTGCCTGCCATGGTTCACGCGCCTCCCGTCAGCGTCGCCGGTCTTCGGCGACGAGGGACACCTTGGTGAACCCTTCGTAGTTCAAGGTGTTCATCACCTGCAGAACGTTGCGATACTTTGTACCGCCCTCCGCTCGGATGTAGATCGGCGTTTCCAACAAGGCTTGGCGGTCGCCCTTTGCGTCCGGCGTGTTGGCGTTGACGGCGATGTAAGTCAGCCGGCCAAGGTCAGCTAACGCGACCTGATCGTTCATCACGTAGACGCCGACATTGCCGTTCTTGTCGTCCGTGATCGAAACCCAGGTCGGCTTGCCGGGGCGCTTGGTGGGCGCGATCCGGGAGTCCGGCATGTCCACCGTCACGTCCACCGTGGCGATCGGGGCCGCGATCATAAAGATGATCAGGAGAACGAGCATCACGTCGATGAACGGGATGACGTTCGGGTCCGAGTTGACGTCCAGGCGGCCGCGCTTGCCGGCGCCGTGTCCTGGAGCTGATACTTTTCCCGCCATGAGGGCGATCCTCCGCTAGCGAGATTGCTTCAACCGGCGCGCCGATCCATGTCGCGGGACACAAGCGCGACGAACTCCGCGAGGAAGTCCTCCATCTTGTTGCCCTGCTTCGAGATCTGCTTGGCGGAGAAGTTGTAGATCAGCACCGCCGGGATGGCGGCGGCGAGACCGGCCGCGGTGGCGACGAGCGCGCCGGCGATGCCGGGGGCGACGACGGCCAGCGAGGTGGGCTGGGTCTTCGCGATGCCGACGAAGGCGACCATGATGCCCCACACCGTGCCGAACAGACCGATGAACGGCGCGTTGGCGCCGATCGAGGCGAGGAAGGTCATGTTCGAGCCGAGATCCTCAAGGTGCTCGTTCTGGCGGATGGTCATCGCGGAGGCGACGCGCTGCATGGTGTGGTCGCGCGCGTCGCGCATCGTGTAGAGGCCGAGATCCTGGGTGCGGCGGACTTCGGCCATGCCGGCGTCGAACATCGAGCGGATGCCGGATTGCGGCAGCTTGCGGACGATGGCTTCGGCCTCTTCCACCGAGTTCGCTTTGCGGAACGCGGTGAGGAATTCCTTGGTCTGGCGCGCCGTCTTGCGCATCACGTAGATCTTCTCGAACAGCAGCGCGACCGCGTAGATCGTGCAGAGCCCGAGGATGATCAGCACGCCGAGCTCGACGGCGTTCAAGTGGCGCAGAAGCTCGAGCATCGAGACTTCGGTGGCGCCGCTGTCGGCGGCTTGCTGGGCGAGCCCCGCTTCCTTCGCCGCATCGATCTGGGCCTGGGAGAGCGACGGCGCTGCGGGCGCGGCCGGCGTGGTCGCGGCTTCGCCTTCAGCCGGCTGCTCGCCCGCCCCGGTCTGAGCCGCAATGGTCAAGATCGAATACATCAAAGCGTTCATGGCCTACCCTCTGCACCCTGTCCTTTATTGCCTGTCCTCACGCGCCGATTTTTTCTAGCGCGCTAATGCGTATGATTTACGGCGATTGCGGCTGCCTGCCTTGGAACCTCACGTGCACGCGGGGCGGGCGGCTCGCGGCGTGCGGCGCCGCAGCAAACCCTCCCCATGTCGATCCCCGAACGCCCTCTCGGGTCTTATTCGGTTCACAGTTTGCGCAGCGTCTAAAATTTCGGAAATGGGGATATTGTCAATGGCAAGTCCGCAGTCGACGATCTACGGCGAGCGTGCGCCCCCCGCGGCGGTCGTCTCAGCTAAAGCAGGCGCTTCAGTCAAGCAAGTTCGCCGAAAGATGGGAGAAAACGCCACGTGCACCCCAGCGCACACGCACGCTCCGCCCCCACGCGCCCTGCAATCATCATGGCCGACACCGGCGAGACGATCACTTACGAAGAATTGAACGCGCGCTCGAACCAGGCCGCACACCTGTTCCGGGCCGAAGGCGCGCGTACCGGCGACTGCATCGCCATCCTGATGACCAACCTGCCCGCCTATTTCGAACTGGCGTGGGGCGCGCAGCGTTCGGGGCTCTACTACGTCTGCATCTCGTCAAAATTCACCGCCGAGGAAGCCGCCTACGTCCTGGGCGACAGCGGCGCCAAAGTTCTTATGATCTCAGCCGATCTTGCCCCGCTGGCGCGCGAGATCGCGGCGATGAAGCCGGCGCTGAGCGTCATCGTCGTCGGCGGCCCTGCTGACGGGTTTCGCGCCTACGAAACACTGCGCGACGCTCTCCCGCCGACCCCCATCGCCGATGAATCCGCGGGCGCGGATCTGCTCTATTCGTCCGGCACGACCGGCCGTCCCAAGGGGGTGAAGGCGCCGTTGCCGGGCGGGCCTCCCGATGCGCCAAGCCCGCTCCTGGCCCTCGTCACCGGCTTCTTCGGCCTCGCCGAAGACAGCGTCTATTTGTCGCCCGCGCCGCTTTACCATGCAGCGCCGCTGCGCTGGTGCATGGCCGTGCATCGCATCGGCGCAACGACGGTCATCATGCCGAAGTTCGAGCCGGAAGCGTATCTGCAGGCGGTGGAGCGCTATCGCGCGACCGACACCCAGGTCGTCCCCACGATGTTCGTCCGCATGCTGAAATTGCCGGAGGAAGCGCGCCTTCGCTACGATTGCGCGAGCCTGCGCTCGGTGATCCACGCGGCTGCGCCATGCCCGATCCCGATCAAGGAGCAGATGATCGCGTGGTGGGGGCCGGTCATCAAGGAATACTATGCCGGGACCGAGGGGAACGGCTTCTGCGCGCTGAACGCGGAAGAATGGCTGCGCAAGAAGGGCTCGGTCGGGCGTGCGCTGCTCGGGATCGTGCACGTCTGCGACGAGGCGGGCCAGGAGCTCCCCATCGGCGAGGACGGCGTCATTTATTTCGAAGGCGCCACCGCCTTCGAATACCACAACGACCCGAAGAAGACCGCCGACAGCCGCCACCCCGCGCATCCCGACTGGTCCACGCTCGGCGACATCGGCCACATCGACGCCGACGGCTATGTCTTCCTGACCGACCGCAAGGCCTACATGATCATTTCCGGCGGGGTGAACATTTACCCGCAGGAAGTCGAGAACCTGCTGGTCACCCACCCCAAGGTCGCCGACGCCGCCGTCTTCGGCGTCCCCAACGAGGATTTCGGCGAGGAGGTGAAGGCCGTCATCCAGCCCCTCGATTGGGCGGACGCCGGGCCCGAATTTGAGGCCGAACTGATCGGCTTCTGCCGCGCCCATCTCAGCCATGTGAAATGTCCCCGCAGCGTGGATTTCCTCGCCGAACTTCCGCGCCATCCAACCGGCAAGCTCTATAAGCGGCTCCTGCGCGACCGCTATTGGGGCGACCGCACCAGCCGGATCGTGTGAGGCGGCCATGGCGATGGAGGCCCAGGAAATCGAAACGCTGCTCCGCGCCGCCTTCCCGGACGCGGAGATCCAGGTGATCGACCTGGCCGGCGATGGCGATCACTATAAGGCGGTGGTCCGCTCCGCCGCCTTCGTCGGCAAGAGCCGCGTCGCGCAGCACCAGGCTGTCTACGCCGCCCTCCAGGGCCGGATGGGCGGCGCGCTCCACGCCCTCGCCCTGGAAACCGGCCCCAAATGAGGACCCTCGTGGCCGCTATCGCGCTCGTCGCGCTCGCGGCGCTGCCGGCCGCGGCGCAGACCGTCGCCATCCACGGCCTGTCCGGCGAAGTCGTGGAATACGACGCCGCCGCGTCAGACGTCCCACGCCAGACGCTGCAAGTGACCCAGCAGGGAACCGAACGCGTCTACGAAGGCGCGCCGCTCGCCGCGCTCCTGGCGCTGGTCGAGGCGCCCCTCGGCACGGCGCTCCGCGGCGACGCGCTTACGCTTGTGGTCCTCGTCCGCTGCGCCGACGGCTACGAAGTCGCCATCGCCCTCGCCGACATGGATCCGGCCATGACCGGGCGCACCACGCTCCTGGCCGACCGCGTCGACGCCGCCGCCCTGGGGCAAGAAGACGGGCCCTACCGCCTCGTCATCGCCGCGACCAGCGCCCCGCCCGGTCGGCGCGGATGGTCGTCTCCATCCACCTTCTTCGCGTCGCCTTGCCGCCGCCCTGAGAACGCCCGCCTTGCGCGCCCCGCCGGCGCGTCTTACGTCCGAAGGCGCACCTGGAGCCTGCCCCGATGTCCGACGCCGCCCATGACGCCATCCGCCAAACCATCGCCGAGCACGACGTCGTCCTCTTCATGAAGGGCGTCGCCGCGGCGCCTCAGTGCGGGTTTTCGGCGCTGGTCGTACGGGTGCTGGACCATCTCGGCGTCGACTTCGCCGACGTGAACGTGCTCGCCGATCCCGAACTGCGCGAAGGCGTCAAATCGTTCACCAATTGGCCGACGATCCCGCAGCTCTACGTGAAGGGCGAGTTCGTCGGCGGCTGCGACATCATCCGCGAGATGTTCGAGACCGGCGAGCTGCGCCAGCTCCTGGCCGAGAAGGGCGTGCTCGAAGCCGCCTGACGCCGTTAGCGTCGTTTCAATCAATGTGCGCGATGGGTGGCTGGCTCAATCCTGCCGTTCACGCGGCTCATTGCATTTGGAACTTCGCCGGTGCCCATCGTCGAGCGTCAGTCCGCGCGCCAACACCTGAACGCCGTTCAGATGTCCGGCGCGATCGCCCTATCAGAAATCCGCGCCCACAACGATGATCGCCTGCGCGATCGCGCAACCTTGACCGCCGACGCCGTCTACCACCTGCCGCGCAACGCGCATTTCACCGACCTGACGATCGAAGCGCTCGATGCGCATCGGGCGCGGCTGCGCCGGCAATTGGAGGCGGCGAAGCTGCCGTTGATCCGCCGCACCGCCTGGCTGTGCGAGAGCCGCGCGGCGCTGCCGTTCGTCCAGCACTTCCTCAGCCAGCGCGGTCCCGATGACGGGCTCTTCGCCGCAGCGCGGCTGACGCACTCGCTGTCGGAGGCCGCCGATTGGCTCATGACCTCCGTCGCCGACATCGAAGCCACGCTTGCGACAGGGCGCATTCTCGCCCGCTTCGATCACGCAGCGCCCGCCCCTTCCGCGTGATGACGTCCGCGTAGTCACGCGCGGCGACGCTCCTCCGGGCGCGCACGCACCGTGAGCATGAGATCGACAAGAGCGCCGTCGCGCAGTACCTTCAGCGTCAGCCGCTTGCCGATCGACTCGCGCGTGAGCACGCGGTGGATGTCGTCGACTGTCTCGGTGGCCTCGCCGTTCAGCGACAACACGACATCGCCGATGCGTACGCCGGCGTCGAGCGCGGGCCCGCCCTCCACGACCGCGATCACCAGCACGCCACTCGCGGTCTTGAGGCCAAGCCGCCGCGTCAGCGCCTGCGCCAAACCTTGCGTCTGCCCTGCAACTCCGAACCAGCCGCGCGTCACGCGCCCATCGCGCATCAATTCCGGGATGATCCATTTCGCAGTGTTGATCGGGACCGCGAAACAGATGCCCTGCGCGCCGCCCGCGATCGCTGTGTTGACGCCGATCACGCGGCCGTACGCGTCGACGAGCGCGCCGCCCGAATTGCCGGGATTGAGCGCCGCATCCGTTTGGATGACATCTTCGATCAACCGCCCGCTCTCGCCGCGCAGCGTGCGCCGCAGCGCCGAGACGACGCCGACCGTCACCGTGGCTTGCAATCCCAGCGGATTGCCGATCGCCACCATGAGCTCGCCGACGCGCAGCGCGTCTGAATCGCCGAGCGCCGCCGCCGCGAAGCCGTTGCCGTCGAGGCGGACGAGCGCAAGATCGGTGTCGGGATCGGCCCCGACAAGCTGGGCGGCGAGCACGCGCCCATCGTGCAGCACGACCTCGATCCGTTCGGCGCCGCGCACGACGTGGTTGTTGGTCAGCGCATAGCCGTCGCTCGCGATGATCACCCCCGAGCCCGCGCCGTCATAGATGTCGCCCATGCGCGACCGTCGCCCGCGCCGCACGCCGACCACGGAAGGGCCCGCGCGCTCGACGACCTGAACGACTGTGTGTGAGAACGGATCGCGCGCCGCCTGATCGACGGCGGAGATCAGCGGCGCCTTGCGCGCGGATCGACCAAACATGCTGCGCTAGGTAGGAGCGGCCGCACCGCTCCGCCAGAGGCGCAACGCAAAGCGGCGCCCGACATCCGCGCATTCAGGAACGATTCAGCCGCGCATCCGCCTCACTCTGGCGCGCTGCGCACAAACCCTCTCCACATTCGGGTATATACTCGACTCAAAGTTCCGGAGACGACCCGTGACGGCTGCAGAAGTGCCCACCGCCCTGCGCAACGCGCCCACCGCACATGGCCTGCGCGGCGATTATTCCAACATGGCGTCCGATTGGACGGTGCAGCAGCCCCTGGCGCGCTACACCGAAGCCGACCACGCGCTGTGGCGCACGCTCTACCAGCGCCAGACGCATCTCGTGCGCGACTACGCGGCGCCGGTGTTCATCGCGTCTCTCAACGCCATGGAATGCGCCGAGCGCATCCCCGATTTCGAAGCGCTCTCGGCGCGTCTGCGCAAGGCGACCGGCTGGGAGCTTGCCTGCGTGCCCGGCCTGCTGCCCGACGACGTGTTCTACGATCACCTCGCGCACCGCCGTTTTCCCGCAAGCTGGTGGATCCGGACCCCCGAAGAGATCGACTATCTCGTCGAACCGGATGTCTTTCACGACGTGTTCGGCCACGTGCCGCTGCTGTTCGATCCGGTGTTCGCCGACTACATGCAGGAATACGGCAGAGGCGGGCCGAAGGCGATCGGGCATGACGCAGTGCCGCTGCTCGCGCGTCTCTATTGGTACATGGTCGAGTTCGGCCTCATCGCCGTCGATGGAAACATCAAGGCCTACGGCGCCGGCATGCTCTCATCGTTCGGCGAGACGAAATACTCCGTCGACAGCGAGATCCCGAACCGCATCGGCTTCGATCTCGAGCGCGTCATGCGCACGCGCTATCTGATCGATCGCTTCCAATCGACCTATTTCGTGCTCGACTCGTTCGAACGCCTGTTCCGCGATTCCATCGACACCGATTTCGGTCCGCTCTACGATCGCCTCAAGCCGATCGAACCTTATGCGCCGACCGACGTCGCGCCAGCCGATCGCGTGATCCACGCCGGGACGCACGAGGCGCAGTAGACGCCGCGCACGGGCGCCGCACTCGCCAAACGGGCTCACCCGCCGTATGGAACAGCGATGGCTGAACTCGATGATGCACGCCGTTGGCGGTTCTTCGCCTGGCTGCGCAATTCCTTTCTCGCCGGCGTCGCGCTCGTGCTTCCGTTCGTCATCACCGTTTGGCTGGTGTGGACGTTCGTCTCTTTCATCGACCAGCAGGTCTGGCCGATCCTGCCGGCCTCGCTGCAGCCGTTTGCGGAAAATGCGCCCGGCGTCGGCCTCGCGATCGCGCTCGTCGCGCTGACCTTGATCGGCGCGCTGGCTGGGAATCTTTTCGGCCGCTTCCTGCTGCGCGAGAGCGAGCGGATCATCGCCAATCTTCCGATCGTGCGCTCGATCTATGGCGGCTCCAAGCAGATCTTCAAACAGGTCGCAGCGCCCGACCGCACCAGCTTCAAGGAGCCCGTGCTGGTGGAGTTTCCGCACGCGGGAAAGTGGGCGATCGGCTTCATCACCAATGAGGAGCCGCGCGAAGTGACCGCGCCAATCGCCGTCAGAATCGGCGAGGCCCCGGTGGCGGTTTACGTCCCGCTCGCGCCGTTCCCGACCTCGGGCTTCCTGCTCTACATGCCGCGCGAACAGACGATCGCGCTTCCGATCACGACGGAGGAGGCGCTGCAGCGCATCTTCTCCTTCGGCATCGTCCGCACCGACGAGCCGACGGGACCTAGTCGATCGTGAAGCTCTTCGGGTCCCAGTCCGGCTTCGGATAGTCCGGCTTCATCTCCTCCAGCACGCCGTGCACGACCGCCCCAATGATCGCGTTGCGCCGCCATTTCTTGTCCGCCGGCACGACGCGCCACGGCGCATGCGCTGTGGAGCAGCGCGTCAGCATCGTGTCGTACGCCGCCTGGTAGTCGTCCCACAGCGCGCGATCTTCGAGGTCGCCCGGATTGAACTTCCAGTGCTTGCCCGGATCGTCCAGACGCTCCTGCAGGCGCTCGCGCTGCTCGTCCTTGGAAATGTGCAGCATGAACTTGAGGATCGTCACGCCGTTCTCGGTCAGGTGTTTCTCGAAAGCGTTGATCTGCGCGTAGCGCTGCTCGATCGCATCCGCGGGCGCGAGCTTGCGCACCTTCACCACCAGCACGTCCTCGTAGTGCGAACGGTTGAACACGCCGATCATCCCGCGCTTCGGCGCTGCACGGTGCACCCGCCAGAGGTAATCGTGCGCCAGCTCTTCTTCGCTCGGCCGTCCGAACGCCGTCACCGCAACCCCAAGCGGCCCGCACGCGTTGAACACGCCGCGCAGCGTGCCGTCCTTGCCGGCCGTGTCGATCCCCTGGAGCACCACCAGCAGCGCACGCGTCCGCTCCGCCCACAGACGATCCTGCAGATCGTTGATCGCGTCGGCGCATTCCCCGCAACGCTTCTCCGCCGCCTTCCTGTCCGGGAAGAGATCAGCGCTTACCGGGTCGCGCTTCGCCAGCCCCGCCTTCGCGCCGGGCTTCACCAGGATGTGCTCATCGAGCGCGCGCCAATCCATGTCGTCTCCTCGGCTCAAGCGAACACCACCGTCTTGTTGCCGGTGATCACCACCCGTCGCTCCAGATGCCACCGCACCGCGCGCGCCAGCACCTGGCATTCGAGGTCGCGCCCGATCTCGACCAGGTCCTTCGGCGTGTGATGATGCGCGATCCGCGACGTCGCCTGTTCGATAATCGGGCCTTCGTCGAGATCGCCGGTGACGTAATGCGCCGTCGCGCCGATGATCTTGACGCCGCGCGCATGCGCCTGCGTGTACGGCGCCGCCCCCTTGAAGCTGGGCAGAAACGAATGATGAATATTGATGCAGCGCCCTGCGAGCGCTGCGGACGTCTCCGGCGTGAGGATCTGCATGTAGCGCGCCAGCACCAGGAGCTCCGCACCCGTCTCCGCCATCACCGCCAGCATCCGCGCTTCGGCGTCGGCTCGGTTATCGACGCCGACCGGGATGTAGTGAAACGGCGTCTTCCGCCACGCGCAGAACGCCTCCATCGTGCGATGGTTGGACACCGCCGCGGCGATGTCCGCGTTCAGCCATCCCGTCTCCTGGCGATGCAACAGGTCGTGGAAGCAATGCCCGATCCGCGACACCGCAACCACGATCCTGGGCCGCAGCGAGGTGTCGTAGATCCGCCACGACATCCCAAAGCGCCGCGCGATCGGCGCAAAACCCGCTTCAAGCTCCGCCAGGCTGGCGTGTCCCGGCGACGGCGTCGAAAACGCCGTGCGCATAAAGAAGACGCCCTCGGCCTGTTCGTGGAACTGGTCCGATTCCTCGATCGACAGCCCGCGATCGGCGAGAAACGTCGCCGCCGCCGCCACGATGCCGACTGCGTCGGGGCAATGCAGCGTGAGGATGAAACGGCCTTGTGACATCGGATCGGACCGCACGCAGGCCGCCCCCGCGCCGCAGGCGTCAGCTCGCGTAATACTCGACGACGAGGTTGGGCTCCATCTGCACCGGATAGGGCACATCCGCGAGGTTCGGCACGCGCACGTAGCGCGACGTCATCCCCTGGGGATCGACCTCCAGATAATCCGGCACGTCGCGCTCTGCGCTTTGCAGCGCTTCAAGCACGATCGCCATGGAGCGCGCCTTGTCGCGCACTTCGATCACGTCGCCGGCCTTCACCAGGAAGGACGCGATGGTGACGCGCCGTCCGTTCACGCGCACATGGCCATGGTTCACGAACTGGCGCGCGGCGAACACCGTCGGCACGAACTTCGAACGATAGACGACCGCGTCGAGCCGGCTCTCCAAGAGGCCGATGAGGTTTTCCGCCGTGTTGCCTTTGCGGCGCGCGGCTTCTTCATAGATGCGCCGGAACTGGCGCTCGGTGATGTTGCCGTAATAGAGCCGCAGCTTCTGCTTGGCCGCGAGCTGCAACCCGAAATCGCTGGTCTTGCCCTTGCGGCGCTGCCCGTGCTGGCCCGGCCCGTACGATCGCTTGTTGACCGGAGATTTGGGACGGCCCCAGAGGTTCTGGCCGTAGCGGCGATTGGATTTGTATTTCGCCTGGATGCGCTTGGTCATGGCGTCGCGACGCCCTTCTTCTTCGTGACGGGGCCCGGCCGCCTCAGGATCGAGGCTGCGACTGCCCTGGCGGTTCACCCGTCGCCCAGTATGCGCGCGGCCATGGAAGGCCGCCCGGAAAGGCGCGGCTTGTGGGCGAAAGAGCCCGTCAAGTCAAGGCGAGCAGCCTCGGCCGGCTCACGATGCCGGAATGAAAATGGCGGCGCTCCGAAGAGCGCCGCCAAGGAGGTTCGACGCGCGCAAGAGCTAGGGAGGAGCGCGATCGAATGAGGGGGTCGTACCGGCGCGGGGATGCAGTTCGATGACGAAACGAAGCCTATGCTCAGCCGGCTGTGGATGGGAGCTCTGCGGAATTGCCGGCGGGCAGCGGGCGCGCAGACCCAGAAACAGCGAGAGCGGCCCCAATTCTCGGGGGCCGCTCCGCTTTCGATGCGTTCGGCGCTCTCACGGGCTTGGGGAGGAGCGCCTTGGGCTCCCCCTCATGGCAGCGCCGCGCAATGCCGCGATGACGGTTTCATAAAGTTTTCGTGGCGGCCGAAGGCCTTGGCCCCGAAGCCTTAATTGCCGGACCCGCCCGGCACGATCTCGTCGAACACGATGACCCAATCTCCATCGCGGCGCTGCCATATTCGGGCATAGTGCCCCGCGTCGTCCGGCATCGCCCCAAGCACAAACGCCAGATCGCCCGCCGCGGACGCCTCCACCCAAAGCGGCTCGGACGACCCGATGCCTGTGGTCGCAACCGCCGCATCAGCCGCTTCGCGCCCAATCGCCGGCGCGCGCCCGGGCCGATTGAGCCGCACATCCTCCGCCAGCCGCCCGCGCAACCGCCCCGCCGGATCAGGCCGCGCGCGATGGATGTGGGTCTCCAGGTCCCGGATCGCGTCGGCCGCCGCGTCGCCGACGCCCTCATCCGCAACCGGAAGGATCGGAAGCGACGCGTCCGCCGCGATCGCAGGGCCTGGATCGGCGACAGGCGTCCCCGCATCGAAGATCCATTTCCACGTCCCGTCGGTCTGTTTGCGCCAGACGGTGAAGTAGTGCCCCGCAATCCGGTCCTGGCCGCGGAAGAGAAACGGTCCCGTCGTGAAGCCGAAATCCCCGCTCAGCGCCATCCCGGCATAGGCGGGGCGCCAATCGAGCGTCGTCTCGCCGTCGCCCTCGACGCGCGCCAAGGAGTCCGCAGCGCTCATCGGCGCGGGCGAGAGCACCATCGCGTCCGGCGCATGCCACGCCCGGAACGCCGCCGCCCAGCCGCGCTGCGCCGCCTCCGCCGCAAACGCGCGCTCCGCCGCAATCACCGGATCGGCGCTGACGCGCGGCGCGGGCGGCGCACTCACGCACGCCGCAAGCGCGACCGCGAGAAACAAAGCTCTCATGCCGGCGAGCCCGTGCACAAGACACGCGCGCCACAAAGCCCGCATCGACGAGCGGCGCTCAGTCCTCGGCGCTGTCGAGCTCATACTGGCTTTGCAGATAGTTCTGCAGCCCAAGATCGGCGACGTTCTGGATTTGCGTCTCCAGAAAATCGATGTGCTCTTCGGTGTCGTCGAGGATATCGACCAGCAGGTCGCGCGACACATAGTCGAGCTTCTGTTCGCAGAGCGTGATCGTCTCCACCAGCGTCGCGCGTCCCCGCGTTTCCGCTGCGAGATCGGCCTTGAGCCGCTCCTCCACGGATTCCCCGATCTTCAGCTTGTGCAGGTCCTGCAGGTTGGGAAAGCCGTCGAGCATCAGGACCCGCTTCACCAGCCGATCCGCGTGCTTCATCTCGTCGATGGATTCTTGGTACGTCTTCTTGCCGAGCTTCCCGAACCCCTCGTTCTGGTACATCCGGGCGTGCAGGAAATATTGATTAACGCTGGTAAGCTCGTTCGTGAGGCAGGCGTTCAGTTTCTTGATGACGTCCGCGTCGCCCTTCATCGCACTTCTCCGCGTGGTCTAATCCGCGGCGACGAGCGAGGCCTCCTCTTGCCGGCAGGCCCGGCTCGCGCCGATGCAGGCGGCGATCTCGGGGAGGCATTGTCCGCAACAGGGCTGATGCCCGTGATGAGCCAGAACTTGGCGCGGATTGGCCGCCCCGGCCGCGATCGCGGACTCTACCTCCCGCTGCCGCACGCCGTTGCAATTGCAGACATACATGGCCGAATCCGTTGAACGCAAAGAAGAAACGGGCAACTCAGTCGCAGATGCACCGAATATGCCCAGCGATAATTGCGATTGGTTCGCACTAACGTCAAGGCCCTATTCGCCGCAGCCTTATCCTTCGCCGTCCCGCGCCGCCGCTTCCTGCGGCCGTCGCTTTTTGGTAGCAGCACACGCTGCCATGCCCGCCAAAGCCCCGACCATCGGCATCGTCAGCCTCGGCTGCCCCAAGGCCCTCGTCGACAGCGAGCGCATCCTCACGCGTCTGCGTTCGGAGGGGTACAGCCTCTCCGGGGATTATGACGGCGCCGATCTCGTGGTGGTGAACACCTGCGGCTTCCTCGACAGCGCCAAGGCGGAAAGCCTGGAGGCCATCGGCGAAGCGCTGAGCGAAAACGGCAAGGTCATCGTCACCGGCTGCCTCGGCAAAGAGGAGAACCTCATCCGCGCCGCGCATCCCAATGTCCTGGCCGTCACCGGGCCGCACCAATACGAAGCGGTGGTCTCCGCGGTGCACGCGCACTTGCCGCCCGTGCACGATCCCAAGATCGATCTCGTGCCCGAAAGCGGCCTCAGGCTCACCCCGCGCCACTACGCCTATTTGAAAATCTCCGAGGGCTGCAACAATCGCTGCAGCTTCTGCATCATTCCCTCGATCCGCGGCGATCTCGTCTCCCGCCCCGCCAACGCGGTGCTGAAGGAGGCCGAGAGCCTGGTGAAGGCGGGCGTGAAGGAGATCCTGGTGATCAGCCAGGACACCAGCGCCTACGGCGTCGATATCAGATACGCCGAGTCCAAATGGAAGGACCGCGTCGTCCGCGCCAAGTTCTTCGATCTCACCGACGCGCTCGGCGAACTCGGCGCCTGGATCCGCCTCCACTACGTCTATCCCTACCCCCACGTCGACGACGTCATTCCGCTGATGGCGGAAGGCAAGATCCTTCCGTATCTGGACATTCCCTTCCAGCACGCGTCGCCGCGCATATTGCGCGCCATGCGCCGTCCCACCAACCAGGACCGCATTCTCGAACGCATCGCCGGCTGGCGCAGCATCTGCCCCGATCTCACCATCCGCTCCTCCTTCATCGTCGGCTTCCCTGGTGAGACCGAAGCGGAGTTCGAAGCCCTGCTCGATTTCATCGAGGAGGCGCAGATCGATCGCGCCGGCTGCTTCAAGTACGAGAACGTCGACGGCGCCGCCTCGCGCGCCCTTGCCGATCAGATCGATCAGGACGAGATCGACGAGCGCTACGAACGCTTCATGGAGCTGCAGACCGCGCTCGCCTACGCCCGCGGCGAAACCCTGATCGGCGCAACCCAAACCGTGATCATCGACGGCTATGACGACGACGCCTGCGCCTACGAAGCCCGCACCAAGGCCGACGCGCCGGAGATTGACGGCATTGTGCGGGTGTTCGGGGCCGGCGTGCTCAAGCCCGGCGACATCCTCAACGTCCGCATCAGCGCCGCCGAAGGCCACGAACTGACCGGCGAAGCGTTGTGAATAGGGAATTGCGACCAAACACGATCTAGAGCCTGCGGCCTGATCCGATAAGGTCGCAATGGGCGCCAGCCCGCCGGCTTGCCTCCCGCGCCGCCGTGTGCGTCACTCCGGAAAACACGTGGGAGAAGCGCCATGGCGTATGTCGTAGGCAGGATCGTGCACGACGCCGACAGCCACCTCATGGAGTTGTCCGACTGCCTCGATCCCTATTTCGACCGCGCGATGCTGGCGCGCTTCCATGAGACGCCCGGCTATCGCCGCCAGCACGAGCGCCAGACCTTCGCGGAACGCGCCCGCGCCGCGCACGCCGACCCCGCCTTCCGCGCCGGCGTCGAAGACAACATCCTCCTGCGCAAGAATTACGAAGCCCACGGCGCCTTCATCGCAGACGACCGCCCCCGCGTCGTCGATCTGCTCGGCTTCGCCAGCCAACTCGTGTTCACCACCTTCTGCCTCGGCAATTTCGGCCTCGACCAGGGCGACGACCTCGACCTCTGCTACGCCGCCGCCAGCGCGCACAACACGATGATGGCGGACTTCTGCAGCGTCGATCGCCGCCTCCTTGGCGTCGCCTACGCGCCCCTGGAGGATTTCGTGCGCGCGAAGGCATGCGCGGAAGAAGCGATCGCGTCCGGCGCCAAGGCGATCATGATCCCCTCGCGGCTGCCGCAGCATCATGCGCACAGCCATGTCGGCTTCGATCCGCTCTGGGCTGCGATTCAAGAGGCCGGTCTGCCTGTTCTCTTCCATGTCGGCGGCGAGGAGAAGCTCAACCCGATCTACAAGGAAAACGGCCTGCCCCCGGTGAAGGACTTCCACGGCGGCGACGACAATTTCACCTCCGTCTCCTACATGCCGATTCCCAATTCCGCGATGCAGACGATCGCCACGCTCATTTTTGACGGCGTGTTCGATCGCTTCCCGAAACTCAAATGGGGCGCGATTGAGTTGGGCGCCTCTTGGCTCCCCGGCTGGATGCGCGCAATGGATTCCGCCGCCGGCGCCTTCATCCGCAACGAAGCGCGCTTGCAGAAGCTTTCCGCCAAGCCGTCGGAGATCGTGCGCCGGCAGCTTCGCGTCACGCCTTACCCGCACGAGGACGCCGGCTGGATCGCCGCGAACGCGGGCCCTGAGGTCTGCCTTTTCTCGTCGGATTACCCCCACGTCGAAGGCGGCAGAAATCCGCTCAAGCGCTTCGACGCGTCGGTCCAGAACTTGGCGCCGGACGCGATCGACGCCTTCTACGCCGGCAACTTCATCGACCTCATGGGCGAGGGCCTGGCGCCCGACCTTCGCCGTCCCGCTCACCTCCTCGCCGCGTGAGACAGCGCATGTGCCGCAACATCAAGACCCTGTTCAATTTCGATCCTCCGGCTACGGACGATGAGATCCGCGCCGCCTCGCTCCAGTTCGTGCGCAAGCTCTCCGGCTTCAACGCGCCGTCCAAGGTCAATGAAGCCGCCTTCAATGCTGCGCTGGAGGAAGTCTTCGCGTCCGCCCGGCGCCTGATCGACACCCTGGAGACTAACGCCCCCCCGCGCGACCGCGAGATCGAGGCGGAGAAGGCCCGCCGCCGGTCCGCGGAACGCTTCGGCCGCGCCTGAACCGGCCTGAAACGCCCGTTGACAGCCCCGATTACGCGTGTAAACGTCCAGCAATTACGGATGTAAACACATGCGCATCAGCGTCGCGGAAAGCGTTGTCATGAAGGCCCTGTGGCGGATCGACTCCGGCACCGCCGAGGATATCGCTGACGCGATCGCCGACGAACGGGCCTGGTCGATCGCCACGATCAAGACGCTGCTCAACCGCCTGCTGACGAAGAAGGCGATCGCGGCGGTCATGCACGGGCGTCGCTATGTGTACGCCCCGCGCCTCTCCGAGGCGGAATATGTGCAGGCGGAAAGCCGCGGCCTGCTCGACCGCCTGTTCGGCGGCAAGCTCGCGCCGCTGGTGTCGCATTTCGCCGAGACCAAGCAGCTGTCCTCCGACGACATCGCCGAATTGAAGCGCCTCATCGCGGAGCTCGACAATGACGCCTGAGCTCATCGCGCTCGCGCTGCGCCTCAATCTCGTGCTCGCCGCAGCGGTGCTGATCGTTCTGGCGCTGCGCGCGCCGATCCGCACCGCGTTCGGCGCGCGGATCGCCTATTGTCTCTGGGCGCTGCCGCCCATCGCCGCGGCCGCAGCCCTTGTGCCGGCGCGCGCTGTTGAGATTCAGCTGCCGCTCGACGCGCTCGCCGCGTTCGCCGCTTCATCGCCGCAAGCGACTGAGCCGGCCAGCCATGACGCCGCCAGCGAAAGCTGGGCGCACATCGGCTGGCCGGCGATCTTGTCGGTGCTCTGGGCGCTTGGCGCCGCATTCGCAGTCACCCTCATCGGCGTGCGCCAGGCGCGCTATGTGCGCGCGCTCGGCGCGCTCGCGCCCCACCCGGCGCACGGTCCCCGCGTCTTTCGCGCACAATCGCTGGAGGCGGGGCCGGCCGTCGTCGGCGTTCTGCGCCCGATCATCGTCACCCCCGCCGATTTCGACGCCCGCTACGACGCGTGCGAGCAGCGCGCCGTCATCGCCCACGAACGGACGCATCTGCGGCGCGGCGATCCCTTGATCAACGCCGCTGCATCGTTGGTGCAGAGCCTCTTCTGGTTCAATCCGGCGCTCCACATTGGCGCCCGCGCGCTGCGCATCGATCAGGAACTCGCCTGCGACGAAGCCGTCATCGCCGCCAACGCCGCCACGCGCCGCGTCTATGCCGAGGCCATGTTGAAGGCGCATCCCGGCCTTCCGCTTGGTCCTCTGGGCTGCGCTTGGCCGGATACCGACTTTCACCGCCTCAAGGAGCGCATCGCCATGCTGAAACGCACATCGCCCTCGCGCACGAAATTGATTATCGGCGCTTCCGGCGTGGCCGTCGCCGCGCTGGCGCTCGGCGCGGTCGCCTGGTCCGCGCAGCCCGCGCGTCTCGTCTTCACCGCCGCGCATCAGCCGCCCGCGATTGCCGATGCGGCGCAGGCCGAAGAGCCCTTGGAAGGCGGCCATGAATCGGACGACGCCGCGTACGAAGCGCACATGGAGGCGCTCCAGGCGCAGGCCGAAGCGCTTGCCGAGCAGATGATCGAGCTGAGCCGCGCGCGCGCCGCGGAAGCGCACGCCCACGCGCTTGAGAACATGCCAAGCGAAGCTGAACTCGAAGCCATCCAGCGCGAAGCGATGGCCGCAGCCGAGCACGCGCTCGCCGCCCATGGCGCACAAATGGAAGCGCACGCCGCCGCGGCCATGCAATCAGGTGAATTGCAGCAGGCCGTGATGGCGATCACGGCCCAAGCGCTGGCGCTGGCCAACGCCGAGATGCGCGGCGACCTGAGCGATGAGGAACGCGAACGCCTCGAGGCGGAGATCGAGGCGCGCGCGGAACGGATCGAGTTGTGGGCCGAACGTTTCGCCGCCGAGATGGAAGCCGCTGCGGAAGCCGCCGAGGCGATGGAAGAAGAGCCCCGCTGAGCCCAGGGCTCAACGCTCAGTCGGTCGATCAACGCTTTTGCAACGTCTCGGTGTTCATAGAGGTTAAGGGGCGCGATCGCGCCGATCGGGACGTTAAGGGCGATGGCGGAGGAAGCGGCGCCGCGTTTGTGGTTGCGGATCGGCGCCCCGATCTTCGGCCTCGTGCTTGGATCGCTCGCAGGCGCGGTGGCGATCTCCTGGAATTTCGCCCGGCACCAGGACGCAGCCTTCGTCGCCAAGAGCCGCCAGCTCGTGGACACAGCGCTTCGCGGCCGCCTGCAGCGCATCTCCAGCACCGCGATGGACTACGCCTTCTGGAACGATGCGCATGCTGCAATCGTGTCCGGCTGGGACCCCGAGTGGATTGAAGCCAATTACTACTCATCCGTCGCCGATGCGCTTCTGGTGTTCACCAGCGACGGCGCGATGCGCTACGCGTGGTTCGCCGACGGCGCGCCCCGCGATGTGCGCGCAGCCGCAGCCACCTTGATCCGCGGCGCCGGATCGCGCGCCGCGCTGCACGCGGCTGCAGTGGCGCCGACGTCGGCGCAGAGCATCGTCAGCGGCTTCACCACCGCGGGCGATCTTCTCGTCGCCGTCGCCGCCGCCCCGATCAGCATCGAGTCCGAGGGCCAGCGCACCGCTGCGCCCGATCCCGAGCCGCGTTTTGTCGTCAGCGTCGATGTGCTCGACAGCGCCGATCTTGAACAGATGGGCGCGCTCGTCGGGGTGGAGGCGCTCACATTCCAGCCCGGACAGCTCCACCCCGACGAGACGGTGACCCAGAAAGCCCTCGCCAGCGGGCAGGGTGAGCTGATCGGCGCCCTTGCCTGGCGCAACGCGCGCCCAGGCAGCGCAGGCTTTCTGGACCAGGTCTGGCTCAGCCTTGCCTACCTCGCGCTGCTCGGCGCAGCTGCGGCCTTCACCGCACGCGCGCTGGTGAAGAACCAGATCAAGGCGACCGCGCGCGCCGACGCCGAACGCGACGCCAACCGCTCCAAGTCCGAGATCGTGGCGTTGATCGGCAACGACCTGCGCACGCCGCTGAACGCCATCCTCTCCAACGCCCGTCAGATGCAGCGTCGCGTCAAAGGCGCCGACGCAGGCGCCGCGGCCGACGCGGGCCGGATCGTCAACGCCGCGCGTTGGATGCTCAACATGATCGACAAGCTCGTCGATGAGTCGCAACTCGACAGCGGCCACCTGCAGCCTGTCGCCGAGCGCGTCAGCATCGAGCGCGTGCTCGACGGCGCCGTCGATGTCGTCAGCCGCGCGGCCAGCGAGCGCGGCGTTGTGGTCCGCGGCTTCGCTGACGCCGACGTGGATGAGGCGCTCGCCGATCGCCTGCGCCTCACCCAGGCGCTCGTCAACGTTGTCTGGACCGCGGCGCGTCTGAAGGGCTGCACTGGTGTGGAGGTTCTCGCCAGCCGCAAGCGCATCAATGAGCGCAATTGCATCGCGCTGACCGTCAACGCCGCCGGCGCAAGCGTCGACGAAGCAGCGGTGGCGGCGCTGTTCTCGGCCGGCACGGCCGCCGCGCGCAACGATCCCGCCAACCTCGCGTTCACGCGCAAACTCGCACGCGCGATGGGCGGCGATCTGACCGCGGCGATCGTGCCCGACGCCGGCCTGACGCTGACGCTCACGGCGCCAGAGGCGCCGCGTCTTCTCGACGTGCTCCCCAGCGTCGCCTAATCAGCGTCGCCTGATCAGCCTTGCCTGATCAGAATTGAACTTTCAGATCGCGCAGCGTCATGAACACGATCGGTCCGTCGGTCGGGCCGCGATAGACGCCCTGCGCCGCGTTCACCTTCATCGCCACCGCCGTCAGCCGCCACGCCTCCTGCTCGCTGATGATCAGCGAGCGGTCGGTCAGTTCCAGGAGCCCGTGCTTCTCGCCGAACCAGCGCGTGCGCTCGGCGTCCGCGCGCAGCCGCGTCTGCACGCTCGGATGATCCCACGCCCAGGTGAACGCGTGCGTATCCGGGTTCCAGGCGCCGATGATCTGCACCGGCGCCGACAGCGTCGCCCCGTCCTGGCGCTCGAAATGGATGAGGCCCTGTTCTTGATCCACCGACCAATGCGCATGCGCGAGCATCAGCCGGCGCGCGAGCTTCTGCTGCCGGATCGTCATCTCGCGCCACGCGTCGGCCCAGAACCGGTCGACATCGACCACTTCGCCCTGCCATGGCGCAAGCGCGCGCGATTGGGCGCGCACACGCGCCAACAGCGGCGGCGCCTTCATGGCCAGTTCGTTCACCCAGTCGCGCAGCATCGCGCGGGGGCATAGCGCGTTTCCCCGCCCGCGTGAATTCTCTCAGGCAGGCGGGTCTTCGCGCTTTCTGCCGCCGCGCCCGATCGTGAGCGCCTTGATCACGCCGCGCAGCGTCTGCGCTTCTTGTTTGGTCAGGTGCGCACGCAGAAAGGGCGCGCGCAGATTGTGCCGCATCAGCGCGGTCTTGTCCGGCGGATGGAAGAAGCGGCCACGATCGAGCTCTTCCTCAAGATGCTGGAAAAGCCCATCGAGGTCCGCTTGGCTGGCTGGCGGGCTCGGCGCGGCGGCGAACCACGCCGGCAAATCCGTCTCTTGCCGCGTTTCCCCATAGGCGAACGCAAACAGCGCCGCCGCGTTGGCAAGATTGATCGACGGAAAGCCGGGATTGACCGGATAGGTCACGATCGCATCGGCGCGCGCGATTTCTTCGTTTTCCAGCCCCGCCGCTTCCGGGCCGAACAGCAGCGCCGGCCGCTCCCCCGCCGCGACCGCCGCGCGGAGCCTCCTCGCCGCCTCCCGCGGGCCCCACACCGGCTTTTCCATCCGCCGCGGACGCGCGGTCGCGGCTGCCACGAACGTCACATCCGCGAGCGCATCATCCAACCGCCATTCCAGCCGCGCGCGCTCCAGCACCCGGTCCGCGCCGGACGCGACAGCGAACGCCTTCGGGTTGGGCCAAACGTCGCGGGGCTCCACCAGGCGCAGCCCGGCGAGGCCAAAATTCAGCATAGCTCGCGCGACCGCGCCGATGTTTTCGCCCATTTGCGGCCGCACCAGCACGATAGCTGGCCAGTCTTCCTCAATCGGCGCGGGCATGTCGGGGGCGCGGGTCATAAGACCTGACAGACGCGGCGTCCGGGCTTAAGTAGAGGCGCAATGACCGACGTCTTCATTTCCCACGCCAAGGCGGACCGCAAACTGATCCGCCGCCTCGCCAAGGCCCTCGAGGCCGAGGGGCTCGACGTCTGGTGGGAACAGAACAATTCCGCGGACGGGAAATGGACGCCGGCGCTGCAGCGCGCGCTGGTGGATTCCGCCGCCATCATCGTCGCCTGGACTGAGGAATCCGTCGCATCGCAATGGGTGAAGGCCGAAGCCTCGCATGGGCGTGACCGCAACGCCGTTCTCTGCGTGCGGTTCGGCGACTGTAAGATCCCGGCTGAGTTCAAGGAAATTCCAAGCCCCGATTTCACGAAATGGCGCAATGACGAAGACGATCCGGACTGGGTGCGGATCATCACGCGCGTGCGTGCGCTGATCAAGGCGAAGAGCGAACTGGGCGCCCAGCCGCCCGCTGCACCGGGCCCGTTCACGCCAGGCGCGCCGCCGCGGGCGGTGGCCCAGGCCGCCCCACAGCAGGCCGCCGCCCAGGTCGTGGCGCCCAGCGCCTTCTTCTCCGCCAATCTCGGCAACCCGACGGCCCGCGCGCAACCCGCGCCGCCGGCGCCGCCCCCGCGCGCGGCCCCCCAGCCGCGCCCCGCGCCGCCGCCGCAGCCGTCCGCGCGCACGTTCCAGCCGATCGACGATCCAGCCCCCGCGCCGACGCGCCTGCGTCCAGTCGAGCCGTCGCCTGCGCCCCCGCCCCGGCCGATGCGCGCGCCGCCGCCGCCGACGGCGCCGCCCGCGCGGCTCTTTGAACCGGTCGACGCACCGCCGCCGCGGCGCGCCCCAGAACGCGAAAGCGAACGCGAAAGCGCACGCAATGGCGTGCGCGAGCGCGCCCGCGAACGCGACGTCGTGCGTCAGGACCCGCCTCCGCGGGAGCGTCCATCGCCCGCCCCGGCGCGCCGTCGCCGCGGCCCGGGCGCAGCGCAGATCGTGATGGGCCTCGTTCTGCTGGGCGTCATCGGCGGCGGCGTTTACTGGGGCGCCGACCGCTTCCTGTCGGCGCCGTCCGCGCCGTCTCTGGCGGAGAACGCATCCGGCGCGCCCGAACCGCTCCCGATCGAACCGCCGACGCCGCAGACCCAAATCGCCGACGCTGGCGACCTGCCGCCGATCGAGGAAGACGCCGTCGTTGAGGAGGCCGCGGCGCCGCCGGCCGCCCCCGTCGTCGCACGCCCGCCCGCGGCTGCGCCCGCTCGACCGCCGGCGCAGCAGCCCGCCGCCCAGCCGCCCGCAACCGCGCAATCGCGGCCCCAACAGCTTGTGCTGCAAGGCGCCAGCGCGCCCGATGCAAGCCCGCGCTCCGACGCCGACGTCATGCGCGACCTCGAGCGCTGCCTTGGCCGGCTGGTGCGCCAGTGCCCGGGCGCCAACGGCGTCGCGCGGCCGGGCTTCAGCGAAGACGGATCATTGTCCAGCGCCGAACGCGCGCTGCTGCGCCAGCGCAGCCTGTTCGCATTTTCGGAAGTGATGGACACGAACCTGGTCAATTGCCAGCGGCACTTGGGCGCCGCGTCGGCAGGCGCCCATGAGCCCCTCACCGTCGCCTGCCGCGGCTTGCCCGCATCAGGACCCCCGCGCTAAGCACGCGGCCGCACCTCGGGATAAGAGCGCGCGCACGTTCGGCGCGCGCACATCCGCACCGCTTCCCGCCCAGCGCTAAGGACAACCAATGGCGAAGATCAAAGTCGAGAACCCCATCGTCGACATGGACGGCGATGAGATGACCCGGATCATCTGGGCGCTGATCAAAGAGAAGCTTGTCTTTCCCTATCTCGACCTCACGCTCGATTATTACGATCTCGGCGTCGAGCATCGCGACGCCACCAACGACCAAGTCACGATCGACGCCGCCAACGCTGCCAAGAAGCACGGCGTCGCCGTCAAATGCGCCACCATCACACCGGACGAAGCCCGCGTGGAGGAGTTCAAACTCAAGCAGATGTGGAAGAGCCCGAACGGCACGATCCGCAACATCCTCGGCGGCGTCATCTTCCGTGAGCCGATCATCTGCAAGAACGTCCCGCGCCTCGTGCCGGGCTGGACCCAGCCGATCGTCGTCGGCCGCCACGCCTTCGGCGATCAATACCGCGCCACCGATTTCAAGTTTCCGGGCAAGGGCACGCTGACGATCAAGTTCACCGGCGAAGACGGCCAGGTGATCGAGAAGGAAGTGTTCAAGGCGCCGGGCGCGGGCGTGACGATGGCGATGTACAATCTCGATGAGAGCATCAAGGATTTCGCACGCGCTTCGTTCAATTTCGGCCTTGCGCGCAACTTCCCGGTCTACCTCTCGACCAAGAACACCATCCTCAAGGCCTATGACGGCCGCTTCAAGGACATCTTCCAGGAAGTGTTCGACGCCGAGTTCAAGGCCGCGTTCGACAAGAAGAAGCTCACCTACGAGCACCGCCTGATCGACGACATGGTCGCCGCCTCCCTGAAATGGTCCGGCGGCTATGTGTGGGCGTGCAAGAATTACGACGGCGATGTGCAATCCGACACCGTCGCGCAAGGCTTCGGCTCGCTCGGCCTCATGACCAGCGTCCTCGTCACGCCGGACGGCAAGACGATGGAGGCTGAAGCCGCACATGGCACCGTGACGCGCCATTACCGCCAGCATCAGAAGGGCGAGCCGACCTCGACCAATTCCGTCGCCTCGATCTTCGCCTGGACGCGCGGCCTCGCGCACCGCGGCAAGCTCGACGCCAATGAACCCCTGATCGCGTTCGCGCACACGCTGGAAACCGTCACCGTCGCAACGGTCGAAGGCGGCCAGATGACGAAAGATCTCGCGCTGCTCGTCGGCGATGAGCAGAAATGGCTGACCACCGAAGGCTTCCTCGACGCCGTCGCCGCCAACCTCAACAAGGCGATGGCCGCGTGAGCGGTCAGTAGAATCGACGCATATCGACCGCGACCTCGCGCCCGTCGCCAAGCGTGAGGCGCACGGCGCGTTCTTCGGGGCCGCGCATCCAGGCGGTCATGTCGGCCGTGTCGGGCCACGTCGCGATGCGCGTTCCGTCGATCGCGAGGATTTCGTCGCCGACGACAAGCCCCGCCGCCGCAGCCGGGCTCTGCGCGCCCACATGGGTCACCCGAAGCCGGTCAGGCGCCCGTGCGAGACGCACCCCGACATAGTCTCGCACGAAGGGCATAGGCGCGTCCGGCTGCGGCGCAAGCCAAAGGCGCCGCTCCGCGTAATCGATCGCGAGGCGGAAGCGCGTGAGCAGCGGAAAGCCGATATTCGCCTCGCCGACAGGGAGATTAACCGGGCTTACCTGCACCGGCACGTCATCGAACGCGGCATTTGCGATGCTGAGCGTTTTGACGCTGGCGAGCCGCACCTCGACGTCGCCGCCGAGGCCCGTCGTCACAGTGCTTGGCAGGTCGCCCCCATCGAGGCCCAGCCGGCGCGCCAGGGCCGGGCCCACCGTCAAGGGATCGCCGGCGCCGAGATCGACATTCGCGTGCACCCGTTCGCCGTCGACGGAGATCGCCGCCAAGAGGTTGCCGCCGTCATTGCGCAGCGTGAGCGGGAATGCGCCAGCCGGCGGCGTGAACGCAGCGCGCGGCACGAAGGCCAGCCGCGCCCCGCGCACATCGATCTCCACCACGGACTCCGCAAAGGCGTCGACGCCGACGATCATGTCGATGCGCCGGCCGAACGGCGCCGTGAAGCTGGCGAGATCGGCGACCGGCAGGATGTCGAAAACGTGCGCTGCGCCCGCGATGCGCGCTTCCACGCCGCGCGCCAGTTGGAGCGGGCGATCGCCGCCGAAACCGACCGCGCGCCCGCCCCCGCCCGTTTCCAGGCCAAGCGTGCGGGCCGCGGACGCATCCAGCACCGAGCGCTCCGCGCCGCTGTCATACACCCCGACCAAGGCGCGCCCGTTGATCTCCACCGCGATCAGGATCTTGTTCCGGTAGACTTCGAAGGGAACGACGAGGGTTGAGGCCGCCGGCCCGGCTTCCGCGCGCGGGGGCGAGATGGGCTGGCCAAAGGCCGGCGCGGCGAGGAGCGTGATCAGGAGCGCAAGCAATCTCATGGCGCGCATACGCGGCGGCCCCTCGCCTCGGTTCACCGCGGAGCGTGCGCATCAGAGGCGGCGCGCGCCTCACGCGCGCAGCTCCTCCACCTCCACCGCCTCATATTCGTCCAGCCGGTAGATGAACCCGCGATGGATCGCGACCAGCGCGCCCTCGCCCCAGTCCTCCAGCAATTCGGCGTCGCACGCCTCCCGCGCGGTCCAGCGCGTCCCGTCCTCGCAGAGTACGACGCGCCCCCGCGCCAGCACGGAATCGATTGCGCACACCGCACCCGATTGCGCGCCCGCGTTCAGACCGAGTCGAAACACGGACAGAATCGCTTCACGCTGCTCGTCGTTCAGGTCGCGCCATGCAAGACGCGCAAAAAGGTCCGGCCCAAGATACGCGGCCAGCGCATCGGCTTCAGTCATTCTGACTCTCCCCGCTCCCGGGTCCTCACCCCGGCCGATTCGTTCGAATCGGAATCGCCAGAAGAATCCGATTTGGTTGCGGAACTCTTGATGCCGCGATGCGTCAGCGCGCGGGAAACCAAACCTCGACGCGATCGCGCGGCAGGTTCTCATAGCCGCCGGCGAGCGACACCTTGCGCGGCGACCATCCAGCCCACCCTGCAATCTGCGCCTCATTCAGCGCAGCGCTGACGAGGCTGGCGATGCGATCGGCCTGCGGCGCTTGTGGTTCGTAATAATAACGCAGGTTCGCGCCGTAACCCCGCGGCGCCGGCACCAGTTCGATGCCCGGCACCCGAAAACCCTCAGCGCGCAGCCGCTCCGCGACGCGCTCAGCGTCGGCGCGATCGGCTTCGGCGCGGATGTGCAGATAAATGATGCGCACGCGATAGGGGTCCGCCTCCGCCGGCGCGGCCGGCGCCGGCGTCGCAGCGTCGCCGGATGACATCGATCCCGGTGTCGACGGCGCGGGCCCAGCGGCTGCGACCGGCGGCAGCGCCTGCGCCCCGCAATGCTGCAGCATCTGGTCTCGCGCCGGCGCGATTTGCGCATCCTCGCGCAGCGCCGTGATGAACCCCTCCGGCGCGTCAGCAACGGCCGCGCGCGCCGCCGCGCCGTCCCCCGCCGCGCACAGATACGCCGCCAGCCGCGCATGATTGCCGAAGCGCTCCGGCTTCAGCCCGACCGCGCGCCGCATCGCCTCCACGGCGCCGGAGAAATCCGATGTCGCATAGAGCGCCTGCGCCAAAAGCGATTGCGCGGTGGCGTCATCGGCGTAGAGCGCGACCGCCTCGCGAAGATGGATGACGGCTGCTTCGTTGGCGCCGTCGCCAAGCGCATCGCGCCCTTGCAGCACAAGATCGTTCGACGCCGCGATCGCGTCGCGCTGCGCCTGCGCCGTCGTCAGTTCCGTGCGTGCGCTCTCCAATTGCGTGGTCGCTTCGGCGACCTGCGCTTGGATGTTGCGCAGCGTCACCAGCGCAAAGACGATTGCGCCCAGCGCCAGCACGGCGACGAACAGCTGCACATAGAGCGCCGTGCGCGTGCCGCGCACCAGGGCGCGCACGGTGGCCGCGTTGTTCTTTTCCCCCGCCATTCTACCTCTCCGCGTTCGCAACCGCCGCGATTCTGCGCACCGTCGCCAAAGCCGCGCCCGCGGCGAAGACAAGCCCGGCATAGAGCGGCAGGTTCACCGGATCGGCGATCACCCCGCCCGCGCTCGCCGTCATCGCCTCTGCAAGGCCGGGCGCATTCAGCGCAGCAAGATAAAGTCCGAGCGACGCCGCCGAGAGCAGCGAAAGCACCGTCGACAGATCAAACGGGTTGGGCGCTTTCGCCGGCGCGCGCTCGGCCTGGGCCGCGCCGCCGACGCGCTCGCGCACCGCCGTGAGCAGCTGGCGCCAATTCTCGTCCGAGGGATTGGGGCCGCCATAGATCGGCTCGAAATGGATAATGTTGAACGGCAGCGGCGGCTTCACATCGCGATGCAGCACCACCTGCACAAGCTTCCGGGAGTCGTTGGCGAGGCTCGCCTCGGCCTTGACCCACGTGGAATTGCGCGCATTGCGGCTCCAGACGGCGAGCACGCACTTGGCCTGCGTCAGTTCAGTCTCGATCACGTCGCCGTAGGCGTCGCCGGACCGGAGCGCGATGTCCCACCAGACGCTTAAGCCCTCTTTTTCAAGGTGCTGCACGATCTCGCGCACCTTGTCGGAATCGACATGGGCGTAGGAAATGAAGATGTCCGCCACGGCTGTCTCCCCATCTCTTCCTCTACCGGGCGGGGCGGGCGATGAAAAGCCGCTTTGCGCGTTCGCCGATCAGGCGAGCGGTTTGCGCATGACGTATTCCGGATCGCGGGCGGCGCCGACCTCGAACGTGTATTCCCCGACGATCTCAAAGCCGTAGCGCGCATAGAAGCGCTGCGCCCGCGCATTGCCCTGCCAGACGCCGAGGTAAAGCGCATCGGCGCCGTCGCCGCGCGCCGTCGCGATCGTCCACTCCATAAGCGCCGCCGCGATCCCCGCGCCCTTCGCCGCCTCAACCACGTAGAGCCGGTGCAGCTCCCGCACCCGGCGCCCTTCAGCTGCGACCGGGAGCTTGTAGGCGCCCATCTTCGCGAACCCGATCACATCGCGCCCGTCGAACGCCAGGCGATGGCGCATCTCCGGGTCGGCGATCTCCGCCGCCTGGAGCTTGCGCCCGTACGTCTCGGCCACGAACGCATTGCGGTCCGCGATCGTGTAGAGATGGCCGAACGTCGCCAGGAACGTCGCGCGCGAAATCTCCGCAAGCGCGGCCGCATCTTCGGCGCGCGCGTCGCGATAGGTCACGCGCGCGACATCGATCACGCCGCCAGCGCCTTTTCGAGCGCCGTCTTGATCGCGTGGAGCGCAGCGGGGGCCTTGGCCCCGTCCGGCCCGCCGCCCTGCGCCATGTCGGGACGACCGCCGCCGCCCTGGCCGCCGACGGCCGCAACGCCCGCGCGCAGGAGATCCACCGCGCTCACCCGCGCCTTCAAATCTTCCGTCACCCCCACCGCGAGCGCCGCCTTGCCGTCGTCGACGCCGACATACGCCACCACGCCCGACCCGATCTCCTTCTTGCCCTCGTCGATCAGCCCACGGAGCTCTTTGGCCGGCACGCCGTCGAGCACGCGCGCGAGCATCGCCACGCCCGCGATCTGCTCCGGCCCCGCCGCCTGCGCGCCGCCGCCGCCGCCCGCGAGCGCGAGCTTCTTCTTCGCGTCCGCCAGGTCGCGTTCGAGCTTGCGCCGCTCCTCGCTCAGCGCAGCGACGCGATCGGGCAATTCGCTCAGCGGCGATTTGAGGTTCGCCGCGATCGTCTTGGCCAATGCGGCCTGCGCTTTCAGATGCGAGAGCGCCGCAGCCCCCGTCGCCGCTTCGATGCGGCGCACGCCCGCGGCGACGCCGCCTTCCGACAGGATCGCCAGGAGCGCGATGTCGCCCGTGCGCCGCACATGCGTCCCGCCGCACAGCTCAACGGAATACGCTTTGCCCGCTTTCTGCAGGCTTTCGCCGAAGGAAAGGACGCGGACGCGCTCTCCGTACTTCTCACCGAAAAGCGCAAGCGCGCCTTCCTCGATCGCCTTCTCCGGCGCCATTTCCTTGATCACGCTCTCCGCGTTCTGCCGGATGACCGCGTTCACCTCATCCTCGATGCGCTCGATCTCGTCCTGCGTCAGCGGCGCGCCGTGCGAGAAGTCGAACCGGAACCGGTCGGCCTCGACGAGCGAGCCCTTTTGCGTGACGTGGGGTCCCAAGACGTTGCGGAGCGCCGCATGCAGGAGGTGCGTCGCGGAATGATTGGCGCGGATGCGCGTGCGCCGCACATGGTCGATCTCCAGCGCCGCGCGGGCGCCGACCTCGATCTCGCCGTCGACAAGACGCCCCGCATGCGCATGCAGCGCCCCGGCGCGCTTTTGCACGTCGGCGACCTCGAACACCGCGCCGTTCTTGAAGCGGATGATCCCGTGATCGCCGGCCTGGCCGCCCGATTCCGCATAGAAGGGGGTGCGGTCGAACACGAGTTCGCCCGCCTCGCCCGCGCCCATGCGATGGGCTTCCCCGCCATGCGCCACGATCGCGACGAGGCCGCCTTCGCCGTCCTCGCCGTCATAGCCGAGAAATTCCGTCGGCCGCACGCGCTCCTTGATCGCAAGCCACACCGCTTCGCCCGCGCTCTCGCCGGCGCCGCCGGCCCAGGATTCGCGCCCCTGCGCGCGCTGGCGTTCCATCGCCGCGTCGAAACCGTCCGTATCAACGCTCAATTTCTTGGCGCGTAGGATGTCCTGCGTGAGATCGAGCGGAAAGCCGAACGTATCGTAGAGCCGGAACGCGATTTCGCCGTCGAGCTTCGCGCCCTTCTTCATCGCCGCGATCTCTTCTTCCAGCAGCTTGAGACCGTTGCCCAGCGTGCGGCGGAAGCGCGTCTCTTCCTGTTCCAGCTGATCAAGAATGATCGGCCGCGCGCGTTCGAGTTCGGGATAGGCCGCGCCCATCTCCGCGATCAGCGCCGGCGCCAGGCGATGCATGAGCGGGTCTTCCGCGCCCAGGATATGCGCATGCCGCATCGCGCGCCGCATGATCCGCCGCAACACGTAGCCGCGGCCCTCGTTCGCCGGCGTGACGCCGTCCGCGATGAGAAAGCAGGACGAGCGCAGATGGTCCGCGATCACGCGGTGGCTCGCCGCCTTCTGCCCCTTCGCCTTGGTCTTGGTCAGTTCTTCGGAGGCGGCGATCAGTGTACGGAACAAATCGGTCTCGTAGACTGATTTCACGCCCTGCAGGATCGTGGAAATCCGCTCCAGCCCCATACCGGTGTCGATCGACGGTTTCGGCAGCCGCTCCCGGCGCCCGTCGCCGAATTGCTCGAACTGCATGAAAACGAGGTTCCAGAACTCGACGAACCGGTCGCCGTCCTCATCCGGGCTCCCGGGCGGCCCGCCCGGCACGCTGTCGCCATGATCGTAGAAGATTTCCGAACATGGCCCGCACGGACCGGTGTCGCCCATCGACCAGAAATTGTCGTTGGTGGCGATCCGGATGATCTTGTCGTCGGAGAGGCCGGCGATCTTCTTCCACAGCGCCGCGGCCTCGTCGTCGTCGTGGTAGACGGTGACGAGAAGTTTCTCCTTCGGCAACGCAAAATCTTTCGCGATCAGCGACCACGCCGCTTCGATCGCGCCGTCCTTGAAATAATCGCCGAACGAGAAATTCCCGAGCATCTCGAAAAAAGTGAGGTGGCGGGCGGTGTAGCCGACATTGTCGAGGTCGTTGTGCTTGCCCCCGGCGCGCACGCATTTCTGCGCGGTCGCCGCCCGCGGAAACGGCGGCCGCTCCGCCGCGGTGAAGTAGTTCTTGAACTGCACCATGCCGGCGTTGGTGAAGAGCAACGTCGGGTCATTGTGCGGCACCAGCGGCGAGGACCCCGGCAGCGTGTGGTCGCGCTGCGCGAAAAACGCCAGGAAGCTCGATCGGATCTCGTTGACGCTCGCCATTCGCCGGGCCCGGCTCCTTCACCTCCGCTGGCCCAACGCCCAGCCCCAACGCCGGCGCGGGCCTGCCGCTTCGAAGCCAAGGTATAGGAAGCCGCCGGCGCCGCGCCAAGGCGGCGCAAGGCGCGCCGGCGCAGAGACGCCTGACCCTGAACGTACCCGTAGAAGCGGATATCCCCACTCGACAACCCGTACCCCCCACGCGAAGGGCGGATAAGGTCGGACAAGGACACATGAAACGATGGGCTGGCCGGCCGGGCGGCGGGTCTAAGGGGTCGGGCGACGCAGCGCGCCCGGCCAGCCAGCAGAGGCGGAGAGCCAATCTCCTGCCTGATTTCATTCCCCGCCGCCGCACGCAGCGCGTGGCGAGGTCTCAGAGCACGCCGACCTAGTCGTCGTCGGCCTCGGGACCGGTCTGCATCTCCGCGGCGAAGAGCCCGGAGCGCTCCCGCACCGTCTGCTCGATCTCGGCGGCGACCTCCTTGTTCTCCTTCAAGAACCGGCGCGCCGCCTCCTTGCCCTGGCCGATCTTCTGGCCGCCGAAGGAATACCAGGCGCCGGACTTCTCCACCACGCCGGCCTTCACCCCGAGTTCGATCAATTCCCCGGTCTTGGAGATGCCTTCCCCGTAGATGATGTCGAACTGCACCTGCTTGAACGGCGGCGCCACCTTGTTCTTCACCACCTTCACCCGGGTTTCCGACCCGATCACCTCGTCGCGTTCTTTGATCGCGCCGGTCCGGCGGATATCGAGGCGCACCGAAGCGTAGAATTTGAGCGCGTTCCCGCCTGTCGTGGTTTCGGGATTGCCGTACATCACCCCGATCTTCATGCGGATCTGGTTGATGAAGATCACCAGCGTGTTCGACTTCGCGATCGATCCCGTCAGCTTGCGCAGCGCCTGGCTCATCAGCCGCGCCTGCAGGCCCGGCAGCGAGTCGCCCATTTCGCCTTCGAGTTCGGCCCGCGGCGTCAGCGCCGCCACCGAGTCCACCCCCAGCCCGTCCACCGCCCCGGACCACACCAGCGTATCCGCGATCTCGAGCGCCTGCTCGCCATTGTCCGGCTGCGACACCAGGAGATCGTCCAGATCGACGCCGAGCTTCTTGGCGTAGACCGTGTCGAGCGCGTGTTCAGCGTCGACGAACGCGCACACGCCGCCGTTCTTCTGCGCCTCCGCGATCACGTGGAGCGCCAGCGTCGTCTTGCCCGAACTTTCCGGCCCGTAGATTTCGACGATCCGCCCGCGCGGCAACCCGCCGATGCCAAGCGCGATGTCGAGCCCGAGCGAGCCGGTGGACACCGCCTCGATCTCGACCGCCGGGCTGTCTGCGCCCATGCGCATGACCGAGCCCTTGCCGAAGGCGCGCTCGATCTGGGAGAGCGCCGCGGACAGCGCCTTCTGCTTGTCCGTTTCCATCGTTTCCACGAGCTTCAAAGCGGGCATTGAACAAGCTCCCTTAAGGCACGAGTCCGCACGCTTCGCTATAAGCAGCGGGCATCCCCTGATGCGGCGTCCGACTCGCCGCTCTTTGTACCATGTTTGTTCCGGAACACAAGCGGAACATCTCGCCGCGCGCCGCCGGGCCCGCGCGGGCCTCCTGGCCAGCGTTCCCTCGATCGGCTAAAACACTTGTCCGGCGGTCGCGGACGCCGGGGGCCGCGGTGGGGCGGCCGATGTGCGCGAGCCCGGCGGGCGGGGGGCGCGGAGCGCTGAATGAGCGATTCCCTGGTTCTGACGCCGCCGCGCACGAGCGGCCCGCCGCCGACCCTTGAGGCGGAAGCGCTGTTTC
>WGOB01000019.1 GCA_016124255.1 Alphaproteobacteria bacterium
ATCTCGTCCAACAGGAAGAGCGGGTTCGACGACTTGGCCTTCTTCAGCGACTGGATGATGCGCCCCGGCATCGAGCCGATATAGGTGCGCCGGTGGCCGCGGATTTCGGCTTCGTCGCGCACGCCGCCAAGGCTCATGCGCACGAAGTCGCGGCCGGTCGCCTTCGCGATCGACTTGCCGAGCGACGTCTTGCCGACGCCGGGCGGGCCGACGAGGCACAGGATCGGGCCGCGAAGTTTCTGCGTGCGCGCCTGCACGGCGAGATATTCAAGGATGCGCTCCTTGACCTTCTCCAGGCCGAAATGGTCGGCGTTGAGGATCTTCTCGGCCGCCTCGATGTCCTTCTTGACCTTCTTCTTCACCCCCCAGGGGAGCGAGAGCAGCCAATCGAGATAGTTGCGGACGACAGTCGATTCCGCGCTCATCGGGCTCATCTGGCGGAGCTTCTTCAATTCGGCTTCGGCCTTGGCCTGGGCTTCCTTGGAGAGCTTCGTGCGCTTGATGCGGCCTTCCAGTTCGGCGATGTCCTCGCGGCCGTCGTCACCCTCGCCCAGCTCGCGCTGGATCGCCTTCATCTGTTCGTTGAGATAGTACTCGCGCTGCGTCTTCTCCATCTGACGCTTCACGCGGTTGCGGATCTTCCGCTCAACCTGCAGCATCCCGATCTCGCCTTCGATCAGCGAGAGGATTTTTTCCAGGCGCTGGGGCACGTCGGCGAGCTCAAGCAGCGTCTGCTTGTCGGCGATCTTGATCGACAGATGGCCGGCGATGGTGTCGGCGAGACGCCCGGGATGGGTGATCTGCTCAATCGTCTGCAGCACTTCCGGCGGCGTTTTGCGCGATTGCTTGGAGAAGCCGGCGAATTGTTCGCTGACGGCGCGCGCGGTCGCCCGCGCTTCGGAGCTCTCGGCGTTGGTTTCCTCGATCGGTTCGATCTCGGCTTCGAAATAGTCGTCGGTGCGGGTGAACTTGCCGACGCGCGCGCGGCGGCTGCCCTCGACCAGCACGCGGACCGTGCCGTCGGGCAGCTTCAGCAATTGCACCACCGACGCGATGGTGCCGATGGTGTAGATGCGGTCGGACGGGGGATCGTCTTCCGACGCGTCCATCTGCGCCGCGAGGAGGATCTGCTTGTCGTGCTTCATCACCTCGTCAAGCGCGCGTACCGACTTTTCCCGCCCGACGAAGAGCGGCGCGGCCAGGTGTGGGAACACCACGATGTCGCGCAGCGGCAGCACGGGAAGTACGCGTTTGTCAGCCATGTCGGCTCCTTTGCTGCGAGCTCCGATCGAGCGGATCGAAGCATGGTTGGATTCGTGAATCGGACCCTTACCGGCGCCGAATGAACCCGAAACCTTGCGCTGCCTGGTGACGCACGCAGGGTTCGGCTCACGAACCCGAAACAACCCCCAAAACCAACCTGGCGCCGCGCATGGACCGAAGTCGCATGCGCAACGCCCAGTCTTCGGGTTAACGGATTTGGCCCCGCGCGTATGCGGCTTCAAGGCCACACCACGCCGGCGAAGCGACGGTCGATCGCCCGCGCGCTGCTTTACGCTGCGCGCGGCTGGAACCCTGAACCTTCGCTGAATCGGGGGCTTAGCCCGCGCTCTCCTGGCCACGCCGTTCGGCGTAGATGTGGAGCGGCTTGGCGCGGCCCTCGACGACGTCGGCGGAGACGACCACTTCCTCCACGCCGCGCATCGTCGGCAGCTCGAACATCGTTTCGAGCAGGATCGCTTCCATGATCGAGCGCAGGCCGCGGGCGCCGGTCTTGCGCTGTATGGCCTTCTTGGCGATCGAGGAGAGCGCCTCCGGCGGGAACGTGAGCTTCACGTTCTCCATCTCGAACATGCGCTGATACTGTTTCACCAGCGCGTTCTTCGGCTCCATCAGGATGGTGACGAGCGCATCCTCGTCGAGATCCTCAAGCGTCGCCAAAACCGGCAGGCGGCCGACGAACTCGGGAATGAGGCCGAACTTCAAAAGATCGTCCGGTTCGACTTCGCGGAGCAATTCGCCGGTGCGGCGATCTTCGGGATCGCGCACGTTCGCTGCGAAGCCGATGGCGCTGCCCTTGCCGCGCTGCGCGATGATCTTGTCGAGACCCGCGAACGCGCCGCCGCAGATGAAGAGGATGTTGGTGGTGTCGACCTGCAGGAATTCCTGCTGCGGGTGCTTGCGGCCGCCTTGCGGGGGAACGCTCGCGACCGTGCCTTCCATGATCTTCAGAAGCGCCTGCTGGACGCCCTCCCCCGACACGTCGCGCGTGATCGAGGGGTTGTCGGACTTGCGGCTGATCTTATCGACTTCGTCGATGTAGACGATGCCGCGCTGCGCGCGCTCGACGTTGTAGTCCGCGGCCTGCAGCAGCTTGAGAATGATGTTCTCTACGTCCTCGCCGACATAGCCGGCTTCAGTGAGCGTCGTGGCGGCGGCCATCGTGAACGGCACGTCGATGATGCGCGCAAGCGTCTGCGCGAGCAGCGTCTTGCCGCAGCCGGTGGGGCCGATCAGCAGGATGTTGGATTTCGCAAGCTCCACGTCGCTGTTCTTGGCGGCGTGGTTGAGGCGCTTGTAGTGGTTGTGCACCGCGACCGAAAGGACGCGCTTGGCGTGCTCCTGGCCGATCACGTAGTCGTCGAGCACATCCTTGATTTCGCGGGGCGCCGGGACGCCCTCCTTCGATTTCACCAGCGAGGATTTGTGCTCCTCGCGGATGATGTCCATGCAGAGTTCGACGCACTCGTCGCAGATGAACACCGTCGGGCCCGCAATGAGCTTGCGGACCTCGTGCTGGCTCTTGCCGCAGAACGAGCAGTAGAGCGTGTTCTTGGACTCGCCGCCGGTCGTGCTCTTGCTCATAAGCGCTCCATACGGGGGCCGATTCTCATCAAGAAAACAGGCCCTTTGGGCGGATGGCAGGGGACGGATCGGCCCCCCGAGCGCTGCGACCTTGGCGCGCCATCCCTTTCAAAACGGTTCACCATGCTCCGCGCATCGCCGCAGACGCAGATGAGAATACGATCATAGCCGCGCTTGATCTAGCAAGCTCCGGGCCGCTTTTCACCTGGGCGCGGCCCAAGACGCTGATTCTTAAGGCGCCCCTCAGGTTGAGGACCCGGCGCCTTCCGACGTCTCACGCTTCTCGTAGACGCGATCGACGATGCCGAATTTCTGCGCTTCCTCAGCCGTCATGAAGTGGTCGCGGTCGAGAGTTTTCTCAACGATCTCATAGGGTTGACTGGTGTGCTTGACGTAGATCTCGTTGAGGCGGCGCTTGGTGGCGATGATGTCCTCGGCGTGACGCTCGATGTCGCTGGCCTGGCCGCGGAAGCCGCCGGACGGCTGGTGCACCATAACGCGGGCGTTCGGCAGGCAAATTCTGAGGCCGGGCTCCCCGGCCGCCAGAAGCAGCGATCCCATTGAGGCGGCCTGGCCGATGCACACGGTCGACACCGGGCTGCGGATGTATTGCATGGTGTCATAGATCGCCAGACCCGAGGTCACGATGCCGCCGGGGCTGTTGATGTACATCGCAATTTCGCGCTTCGGGTTTTCCGATTCGAGGAACAGGAGCTGGCTGGTCACGAGGCTGGCGACGCCGTCCTCGATCGGGCCGGTGACGAAGATGATCCGCTCCTTGAGGAGGCGGGAGAAAATGTCGAACGCCCGCTCCCCGCGGCTCGTCTGCTCGATCACCATGGGGACGAGGTTAAGGGCGGTGGTCTGGGGGTCTCTCATCGGGCGCTCTCTGAATCGGTCGGATGCTCATATTTGCCTGCAAGACGGCGGCCGCAAGGCGCCCCCGAGCGATGGCCGTCGTTCGCCGGGCCGCAGCGGCGCCGGCGGAGCGTGTGAGCCCTCCCGAAACTCTCCCGAAACTCACCCGAAACTGGGGCTATTCGGCCGCTTCGTCCTTCGCCTTCCCGTCCTTCGCCTTCTTGGCCTTTTTCGGCGTGGGCGCGGCTTCGGGCTCAGCCGCCAGGTCAAGCGGGGGGTCGTCTGCGAAGAGGGTTTCGCGGTCGACGGTCTCGGTCTTCACCTTGGTGAGTTCGAGGATGAAGTCGACGACCTTCTCCTCATAGATCGGGGCGCGCAGCTGCGTCAGCAGCGCGGGGTTCTTCTGGTACATCTCGATCACCTGGCGCTCGCGGCCGGGATAGCGGCGGGCCTGCTCCTGCAGCGCGACGCCGAGTTCCTGATCTGAGACCGTGACCTTGTTCTTCTCGCCGATCGCGGCGAGCACCAGGCCGAGGCGGACGCGGCGCTCGGCGATGCGGCGGTATTCCGCGCGCAATTGTTCATCGGTCTTGCCGGCCTCATCGGGATCGAGGCGGCCTTCGGCGCGGTCGGCTTCGACCTGGCGCCAGATCTGCGCGAATTCGCCGTCGACCATGCCGGCGGGCAGTTCGAAATCGTGCAGCTTGTCGAGCGCGTCGAACAAGGCGCGCTTGGCCTTCGCGCGCGACTGGTCGGCGTGCTCGGCCTCGATGCGGCCTTTCACGGCGTCACGCACCTCGGCGATGGTTTCAAAGCCCATCTGCTTGGCGAATTCGTCGTCGGCCTTGCTTTCCTTCGGCGCCTTCACCTCGTGCACCTTCACCTCGAAGGTTGCGGCTTTGCCGGCGTAATCGCTTGCCGCGTAGTCTTCCGGGAAGGTGATGTTGAGCGTGCGCTCTTCGCCGGCTTTCGCGCCGATGAGCTGTTCTTCGAAGCCAGGGATGAATTGGTTGGAGCCGAGCACGAGCGGCGCCTGCTCGGCTGAACCGCCCTGGAACGCCTCGCCGTCGATCTTGCCGATGAAATCGATCACGACCTGGTCGCCGTCGGCGGCGGCGGCGTCCTTGGTCTCGTAGGTGCGGTTGGCTTTGACGATGTTGTCCACCGCCTCGTCGACCTGCGCGTCTTCAACGGGCGCGACGGGCTTGGTGATTTCGATGCGCGCGGGATCGGCGGGGTCGAAATCCGGCATCACTTCGATGCGCAGATCGAAGGCGAGATCGGCTTTGCCGTCCTGCACCGCGGCGAGATCGCTCTTGAGGTCGAGGCGCGGCTCGGCGGCGGGACGCGCCTTGGCTTCCTTGAGCGCGCCCTCGGTCGATTTCTGGACCTGCTCGTTGATGATCTCCTGCATCATGCCCGCGCCGTAGACCTTGCGGATGTGGCTGGGGGGCACTTTGCCGGGGCGGAACCCGTTGATGCGGACGCGCGGCTGGATGTCCTTGATCTTGGCGTCGAGGGCGGCCTGGAGATCGGAAGCCGGGATGAGGACGCTATAGACGCGGAGCAGGCCTTCGTTTTGGGCCTCGGTTAGCTGCATGATCGGGTGCTCGTTCTGCCGGCCGGCGGCGCTTTGGCGGGCCCCGGCCGAGTGAAACGGGGCTTATGACAGGGCCCCGCCGGGATGTCCACGCCGCCGCGGCCGCGCTACATCGTCGTTTCATCCCGCGCTTTGGAGGCCGCCTGATGTTCCGCTCGATGCTCTTCGCGCTGATCCTGTGCGCCGCGCCCGCGACGGCGCAGGACCGCGCGCCGGCGCACCCCTCGCAAAGTCAGCCCGCGGAAACCCCAACGCGCCAGGTCAGGATCAGTGCGGAAAACCGCGCGCTCGTGGAGGACAACATCCGCCAGCTCCTGGACGACGCCCATGAGGCGCTGGCGCCAGGCTCGGCCGCGCTCTCGGGCTACGAAGACGTCATCGCCACGTTGCAGCCGGCGCAGGACTACCAATTCCCGATCGAACTCGACGCACTGCGCCTCTATCGCTTCGTCGCCGTCTGCGACGCCGATTGCACCGACGTCGATATCGAAGTGCTCGATGGCGTCACCGGCGAAGTCCTCGCAAGCGACCTCCTCCCGGACGATTACCCCATCGCCGCTCTGCGCCCCCCGGCGTCAGGGCGTTACTTCGTCCGCGTCATTCTCAAGACCTGCACCCAGGCGCCATGCTGGGTTGGCGCGCGCGTCACGATGGGTGAAGACACGGCTGGACGCCGCCCCGCGCATCGCTTAGCCGTCGCCGGCCGCGCCGCGATCGGGCGCTAAACAAGAAGGGGAGCCCCATGATCCGCAACCTATGCGCCGTAACCGCCATCGCAGCGCTCACGGCGCTCGCCGCCTGCGGCGACGGCGGCGCCCGCGCCCCCGCGCACGCGAGCCAAAGCCAGCCCGCGGCCGTGCAGACGACGCAGGTGCAGATCTCGCCGGAGAACCGGCGCAGGGTGGAAGACAACATCCGCCAGCTCCTCGGCGAAGCGAGCGCGCAATTCGCCGCCGGCAAAACACCGGTGGCCGGCGCCGAGGTGATCACCGCCATCCAGCCGGCCAGCGATCATCAATTCGCGGTCGAGCTGCAGGCCGGCATCCCCTACACGGTCGTGGGCGCCTGCGACGCCGATTGCACCGATGTCGACATCGAATTGCTCGATGGCGGGACCGGACAAGTGGTGGCGAGCGATCTGCTGCCTGACGATTATCCCGTAGTGAACTTCGCCGCGCCGGCGGCGGCGCGGTATTTCGTGCGGGTGATCCTCAAGACCTGCACGCAATCGCCCTGCTATGTTGGCGCGCGCGTTCTGCAATAGTCGCAAGCCGCACAATGGAAAAAAGGCCGCGTCGCACAGACGCGGCCTTTTGAATTTAGCGTGCTGAAGATCAGGCCGACGGCGGCGCGCCGAACGAACGCACGACGCCGAAGGCATGCAACAGCATCAGCGCGCCGCCCGCGGCGACCACGATGGCGCCGAGGCTCGGCGTCAGGGTGATCATGCCGCCATATTGGCCCGCGATCATCGAAGCGCCGGCGAACCAGAACAGCAACACCATGCCGACGCCGACCGCGCCGGCGGCGATCACCAGGTTTCGCGGCGTCGCGCCGGCGTCCTTCTTGGCGAACTCGAAATAGAGGACGACGCCCGCGATGATCGGAACGGCCCAGAACAGCAGGCCCGATCCGCGCGACAGGTCGAAGAGGTTGCCGCCGCCGCCTGGGCCGCCCATGCCCATGAACGACACCGACACCGTGTAGAGCGGCATCAGGCAGCCGATGATCATCGCGATCGCCGCAGCAATGGGCGGCCGGGTCATGAACAGGCGCATGAGCTCGGCGCCGTCCATGCTCACGCCGGGCGCGGCGCCGGCAGCGGCGTAGACGCCGACCGCCTGCCCGCCGCTCGGCTCAAAATCCACTTTCGCGCCGGCGGCGGGCGCGCCGCCGCTCTTCCACTCAGACACCGCGAATTCGTAGCGCGCGCCGTCCTCGCCGCTGATGACGCCCCTCATCGTCGCGGGGTCGTAGCCCAGAACCGTGCCTTTCATGAGCCTTCTCCTTCGCTTGCATTCGTCCGGGCGCCGCATTCGTCCGGGCCCAGCGCAACGCGCCGAAAGCGGACGCGTCGTCTGGGGCGCGGCGGGTGGGCGCGCTCATCTGCGCAGGATTCGCCCCCGCCGCGCAAAGACCGTTCAGCGCCGATTACGCGTCGGGATCGGCGCGGGCAATGAAATTCTAATCCTGGGGCGCGCGGTACGGGGGCCCTCCCCGCGCGCGGCGATCGATTGCCCCGCGTGCGAACGCGGCTAAATTCGCGGTGTGCGGCGGACGTGGCGGAACTGGCAGACGCACTGGATTTAGGTTCCAGCGCCTTACGGCGTGGGGGTTCGACTCCCCCCGTCCGCACCATCGCCGCAACGCGCGGCGCCGCTTGCCCGGCAAGCAGACTACGCGACATGCAAAAGGGGCGACATGCAAAGGGGGCGACCCCGAAAGGCCGCCCCCCTGCGCGTTCCCCCGCTTTAGGCGGTCAGTTCAGCTGCTGCGTGTAGCCGACCCGGAACACCCGGCCGATCGGATCGTGGGTGTAGGGATCGTAGTTGAGGTCGAGATACGCGAGCGGCGGATCTTCGTCGGAGACGTTCGTCACCGAGGCGGAGAACCGCCCGTTCCACGGCAGGTCCCAATTGTAGTGCACGTCGACCGTCCACTGGTCTTCGATCGTCGTCAGCGGGACGCCGCCGTTGGCGGGGCCAGGCACGCCGGACGCGGGAATGTTGCCGCGTTGATCGGCGTAGTCGGAGACGTAGCGCGCGATCGTTCGCAGGTTGTGCCCGCCGATCCGATAGTTGAAGTAGACCTCGCCCTTGTCCTGCGGCATCGAACGGAAGCCGGTGCCGCGGTTGAGGAAGCCGGCGAGATCGCCATCCGCTGGGAACGGTCCGGAATTGTTGACCAGCGTGATCTGCACGCCTTCAACGAACAGCGGACCGACGACATATTCCAGCAGGTGCGTGTAGTTCACGCCGAGCGTGAACTCGCCGCCGATCACCTCATCGAACGTGTATTCCGCGGCGAAGTCGACGCCGGACGTTTCGATGTCGGGCCCGTTGATGATGTTGGTGCGGACACGCTGCACGTTCGCGCCTGTGCAACCGGACGAGAACACGACGCGTGACGCCAGCGCGTTCGTGCAGCCCGTCGCCAGGACGTTGGCGAGGATGGAGTCGAACGGCTCCACGATCACCGGATCCTCGAACGAGAAATTCCAGTAATCGAGCGTGGCGGTGAAGGGGCCGCTCTCGACGATGGCGCCCAGGTTGTAGCTGAACGCGCTTTCCGGATCGAGGTCCGGATTGGCGAAGGTGTCGATCGCCTTGAACGCGTTCGTAGGCCCGACGAATTGCAGCGTCGTGAACTGGCCCTGCAGCTGTCCCAGGGTCGGACCGCGGAAGCTGGTTTGCGCGGAGCCGCGGAACGCCAGCCATGGCGTCGTCTGCAAACGCAACGACACTTTCGGATCGAAGGTGGAGCCGACGTTGCCGCCGTAGTCCTCGTAGCGGGCGGCCACGATCGCTTCGAAGCTTTCGGTGAAGGGCAAGCGGACTTCGCCGAAATAGGAGATCACGTCGCGGCTGAGGTCGGCCGGCAGGGTGCCGGCGAGGAACGCATAAGGACCCGTTGCGTTGGCGCAGGCGCCCACCCCCGGGGTGTCGAGCGGATCGGGGCACGGCGTCACCGCAAGGTTGGTGTTGTCCGTGAGCTTCAGATTGTAGGAATCGATCCGGTACTGCGCGCCGAGCGCCCAGCCGACATTGCCTCCGCCCATGGTCCAGCCAAGCTCGCCGTCCAACACCGCGTCGAGCACGAAGAGCTGGGTGGTGGCCTGGGTGTAGGACGGGTCGGTCAGCCAGTCGGCGAGCTCGGGGGTGTTGGCGACGGACGCGTCATAGAGCGGGTTGGCGACGCCGTTGATCGCGCCGGCCGGGATCGAGGTCGAGAATGGGTTGTAATAGAGGCACCCGTTCGCCCCCGGGGTCGCGTTCTGGATGCCGCGGGTCAGCGGGTCAGAGTCGACGCAGTTGGGGCCGCCGCGACCGCCCAGCGCGTCCGCGAGGCGCTGGATGTAGGTGTCGTAGGTGAGCCTGGCGCCAACGTCCTGCATGAACGTCGCGGTGACGTCCCAGCCGGTGCCGTTCTCGAACGAGCCCGACATGCCGGCGGAGAGGCGCATCGCCTCATAGTTCCGGTACCCGGTCTGCGAGCCGTTCTCCGCGGCGGACGAGCCGGGAAAGCCGCCCAGCGCGAACGAGCGGCCGATGAACAGCGAGCCGGCCGGCACCAGCGCCTGGAACGGCGAGGCCGCGCCGCCGGTCTGGTTGATGAGGCTGACGAGGCCGGGATGATTGCCCGGCACGAATTGAGACGTCAGCACCTGCGGCGGATAGGACGGCGAGGTCTGCCATTCGGGGATGTCGGTTTTGGCGTAGAGGCCCTCCAGATGGAAAGCCATCGACGGGGTCAGATCGACATTGAACTCGCCGTAGAGCTGGAGGCGATCTTCTTCTTCGATGATGTTGTCGAACTCGGTGTAGCGATAGCGGCACGTCGGGGCGAGGATGCCGCCGAGCAGCACGCATTGGGGGTCGTTCAAGCTCGCGCCGGTCGACAGCGAGACGAACCGGCCCGGGTTGGAGATTGCTGACCAGCCGCCAAGAGGATTGTCCGCGAAGTCCCGCAGCGCCCAATCGCGCTCAGTGGTGCTGAGCACCGAGCGGTGCTGCACGCTGCCGGCCAGCAACAGATCCATGTTGCCGTCTGCGCTGTTCCAGCCCCAGAGGCCGTTCAGCGTGTACTCGCCGTCGGAGCCGTCGATGAAGCGGTAGTCGCCGCCAAACTCGAAGCCGTCGAAGCCGCGGCGGGTGATGAAGTTCACCACGCCGGCGATGGCGTCGGAGCCGTAGGTCGCGGCGGCGCCGTCCTTCAGCACCTCGATCCGGCCGATGGCGTTGGCCGGGATCAGGTTGGTGTCGACGAACGATTGCGCGCTTTCGCCGATGCCGTACGGCGCCACCACCATGCGGTGGCCGTTGAACAGTACGAGCGTCCGGGAGGGCCCGAGGCCGCGCAGGTTCACGTTGCCGAGGCCTTCAAGGCCGTTGGAGGTGAATTGGTTGGTGTTGCCGTCGATCCCGCTGGAGACGCCGAGCGAGCGGATCAGGTCCGTCACTGTGGGCGAGCCCTGCTCGGCGAGATCCTGGGCGGTGATGACGTCGACCGGCAGCGAGGCCGTTTCGGGCGTGCCGCGGATGTAGGAGCCGGTGACGACGATCTCGTCCTCGCCATCCTGCGCCAGCGCCGTGCCGGCGCCCATCGTAACGCCCCCCGTCGCCAAAGCGATCGCCAGCGCGGTGCGCGAGACGGCTTTGCGGTCTCCGGATGCACGTCCGGCGTTCTGCTTTGCACTCATACGTTCCCTCCCTGACGGCCGACTCTCTCGCGGAGACGCACCGTTGCTTCGAAAGCTTGGGTGCGCCGGCGCGAATGAGTCAACTGCCGCAACGTCTTGCAGCGACAATCCGCAAGCGGCTGTAACCCGCGCGCATCAATCGCCCGCAGGGAGGTGAAGGCGGTTCGCTTTCCAAGTGCTTAACGTAGCGCCCGCTTCGTTGCGATCGGCATACCGTCGCAACGAAAAGCGCTTAGGTGCGGGGCGCGGGCGGGCGGACGCCGCGTGCGCGTCCGACGGCGTCGCTGGCGATGGTGTTGTTCGGCCGGGCGAGCAAGGTGCCGGCCTGCGTGAGCGTGACGCGATATTCCGCTCCGTCGGCCAGCGGCTCCCAGGACGCGGTGCCGGGGGTGGCGTCGACCAGCGGCGCGAAACGCTGGACGAGGTCATTGGTGGCCAGGGAGTAGACGTCGACCACGTTCTGGACGCCCGGGCGGGCGATGCGCAGATCATGGGCGGTACCGACATTGACGTTCTCGTCCTCCACCGCGTGATAGAGGCCGTCGAGGCGCCAGAGGCGATATTGAGAATCGAGGCCCAGTACGGTCGCCCAATTCTTCCATTTCAGGGTGTGGGCGTAGAGGATCCAGTAATCGCCGCGGATCTGGAATTCCTTCGCTTCTTCATTGGGTTCGGCAACGGTCACCGAGTAGCTCTTGGGGTCGTCGAGGGCGCGGATGGTCACGGTCGCGACGAGCTGCTCTTGGGTCAGGCGGTGGTAGGTCTGAATGTTCAGCCCGACGAGGCCGAGGACGGCGGCGATCAGCAGAAACACAGCGCCGCCGATCACGCCGCGGCCGCCCTTGAAGGGCCGTCCGCGGAACAGATAGCCGAAGCCGCCGACCAGGAAGAGCAAGCCGACAATGGCCACAAACCCTGGGATCACCCACCACCAAGCGTGCATATCTCGCTCTCCCGCACCCAAACCCTGGACGCGCCCGGAGGCGTGCGCCCGGCTGACCCTCGCCTCCTCCTTATAACAAACGCGCCGCACGCCAAAGCGGTTCAAGCGCGGCCGGCAGCGCGGCTGGAAGGTCTTCGGCGATAAGGCCGGGCCCGGCGGCGAGCTCCCCTGCCCTGCCATGCACCCAAGCGCCGGCGCAGGCGGCGTCGAAGGCGCTCATGCCCTGGGCGAGGAACCCGGCGATGATTCCGGCGAGGACGTCGCCGGATCCGGCGGTGGCCAGGAAAGGCGCGCCGGTGGTGTTCAGCGCGGCGCGCCCGTCGGGCGCTGCGACCACGGTGTCGGGGCCCTTGAGCAGCACCACGGCGCCGGCGCGCTGCGCGGCTTTGCGGGCGGCGTCGACGCGGCCGTCCTCCAGGAGGCTGATGTCGGGGAAGATGCGTTTGAACTCGCCGAGATGCGGGGTCAGCACGTGATCGTCCCGCGTCAGCGCGAACAGATCCTGGCGATCGTCTTCGAAGGCGGTGAGCGCGTCCGCGTCGAGCACCAGCTTCGCTGCGGTCTTCGCCAGCGCGGCCACCTTGGCGCGGGTGAGCGGGGTGACGCCCGCAGCCGGGCCGATGACGACTGCGCCAGCCGTGCGCGCCGCGGCGGCGAGTGACTCGGCGTCGTCGGCTTCGCGAAGCATGATCGCGGTGAGGTGGGCGGCGTTTTCGGCGAGTGCGTCTTTGGGGCTCAGCACGGTGACCAGACCCGCGCCGGCGCGCAGCGCGGCCATCGCCGCAAGCCGGGCGGCGCCGGTGCGCCAAGCGCCGCCGCTGGCGACCATCGCGTGGCCGCGCGCGTGCTTATGGGCGTCGATCGCGGGCCACGGCACCCGCTCGGCCCAAAGCTCCGGGCCGTTCTCCCAGAGGCGGATGTCCTGTTCGGCGAGCGCCTCGCGCGGGGCGCCGATGTCGGCGACGACGATCTCGCCGCAATAGCTGCGTCCCGGTTGCAGCACGTGCGCGGGCTTCTTGCGGACGAAGGTCACCGTCAAGGCGGCGCGCATGCAGGCTTCGCCGAGCGGCTTGCCAAGATCGCCCTGGAGGCCGCTCGGCAAATCGATGGCCACCACGCGCTCGGGGGTGCGCGAGAGGATGCGGCAAAGGCGTGCGGCTTCGCCTTCAAGAGGGCGGGTGAGCCCAGCGCCAAAGAGCGCATCGACGAACAATTCCGGGGTTGGATTGTCCTCCGAGACGCGGAGCGATTCCCCGCCCCAGCGCGCGGCCATCTCGGCGGCGTCGCGCCGGAGGGCGCGCGGGTCGCCGAGCGTCTCAACCCAGACCGGCCAGCCGTTCCGCTTCAGGCGGCGGGCGACGACGTAGCCGTCGCCGCCATTGTCGCCGGGGCCGCACAACACCGCAGTGGGCTGTTTTGGAAAGCGCGCCATGATCTGCTCGGCGACCGCGGCGCCGGCGTTTTCCATCAGTTCAAGGGTCGGCACGCCGAGTTCGGCGGCGCGTGCATCGATCGCGCGCATCTGCGCGACGGAGATGATTTCACGGCCTGTTGACAGCACCTGGGGCTCTCATCATGTCACCTGCACAGCCGGCGTCTCAGCCCCAAGTGCGGCTACTCGCAGGTCGTCCCCGTTGACGTCAAGCGTTGTGATTGAGGCGTGGGCGGGGCGGAAGACGATGGTCTCGTCGCTACGCTGCGCGGCGCTGGCGATCGCGTTGAGGGCGATGAAGTGAGTGAAGATCGCCGCGTCGCGGTCGGTCGCCTTGAGGGCGGCGACCATGCGGCTGCGCCATCCCTGGAGCTCTTCACCGAGCGCGCTCCAGAGCGAATTCGCCGCCTGCGGCGCGCCGATCCAAGGGAAGGTCGTCACCAGCCAGGCGCGGCGGTCTTCGACGCCGTCCGGTGTGGGCACTTCGCCGAAGGCCGTCTCGATCTGCGGGAAAAGCCCGATCTCCATCTGCAGCGCGGCCGCAGTCTCCACGCAGCGGCGATAAGGAGACGAGATGATCCGCGACGGCTTCAGCGCGGCGAGCTTGCCGGCCGCGTCGGCGGCCTGGGCCATGCCGAGATCGGTGAGGCCCGGATCTGGATCGGCCTCGCCCCAGGTGGCGGCGGGCTCGGCGTGGCGGATGAGATAGAGGCGCGGCATGGCGGTGGTGTAGCGGGGTTGTGCGGCGGCGCAATTGCTGACGCTGAGAAGCTCCGCTTCGTGCGAGGCAAGCTGCACGCTGCACAAAGCGGAGCTGACTGACGGGACTATTGCAGGACGACCGGTGGATCGAAGGCGTCCGGGAGGCGGCGCAGGCGGAACGTCAGGGCGTAACCGCCGCGGGTCTCGGTGGTGATCCGCCGCATGTCGCCAATCTCTGGCATCATCTGAACGAGACGCGCGGCGCTATAGCGGTATGCGAAGTTGGCGATGAGATCGTCATCGCAATTCTTCTTGTAGGCCTGCTGATTGGGCGTGACGGCGCAGGCGAACGGGCTCCAGCCGTCCTGTTCGTACAGCGTGATGGTGAAGTCGAGACCGCCTGCTTCTCCCGGAGAGCGGCACCGCCACGCTGCGGGCGGCATGTACGCATTGTCGTAGCCGGCGTAGTCGAGCGGGCCCATGCACGCGTTTGCGCCGCGGATGCGCCGCGTCTCTCCAGTGTCGACGTCGCCGAACGATTCCGTGAACCGGCGCTGGCCGTTGTTGCGGTCTTCGAAGACGACATAGACCTCGTCGGAGCCGGAGCGATCCCATCCGGTCTCGTTGATCGCATGGATGATCATCGCCTCGGCCGTGAAGCGCGGCCGCGGGGTCGGCGCACGCTCAAGCGCGCCGGCGCGATTGGTCTGGATGGACGGGCCGGTCTGCATTTGCGCAGCGGCGGGGTGGACGAAGAGCGTGATAGAGAGCGCGGAGAGCGCAGCGAGCGAGGCAGTGAGGCGCATGGCGGTTTTCTCTGTTGTCGTCCCTACGCTTGCCATGGTGCGCTCTGTCCGCGCCTTGTGTCCGTGACGCGCGTTACCGGCTGAGCCGGATGCCGGCGCCGCGCTCATTCTTCCGCGTTTCTCGGACTAGAGCATCTTCCGACCAAGGATGTTGCTCTAGCGCGCGGCGGGGAAGTCGCGGAGGAGCGCTGGTACGGTCGTGTAATAGCCGACCACTTCCAGGTAGACGCCGACATCGTCGTCGGCGGGCGCGTAGGTCGGGAAGCGCAAGCGCGCATGCTCACCCTGCGCCAGCACGGGGTAGTCGTCGTCGCGGCCTTGCAGCGCCGGGCGCACGGGACGATGCACTGTCTCGCCGCCGTCGGCCTTGCGTACGACCAGGCGGGCGCTGTTGAGGCGGCTGATCTCGGGTTCGCGCTCGCGAATCTCCACGGCGTTCACAGTGCGCCCGAGATAGACGCGGTCGGGCGCTTCGGCGTCAGCGCCGATCTGGTCAGTGATGATCTGGCCGCGATTCAGCATGACGTCGGAGCCGGCGTGCGAAGAGAACACGAATGGGCACGATCCCACCATCAGGCTGCCGGTGAGCATCGCGAGATTGCGGCCTTCGTCTTCGCGCAGCGGGAAGGCGACGCCGTTCACCTCGACGGCGAGGCTGTCGACGCTCGGTCCCACGGCGTACACGCCGCTGCCCTTCATCTCGTCCAGAGCGGTCTGATAAAGCGCGATCTGGCTGTCATGGATGGTGAAGCGGCGCGCCTGATGACGCGGGACCACCTGCTCCATGTCGCGCGGCTGAGCGTCCGGGAAGCGCTGATCGGCGGTGAGCACGGTGAAGCTGGTCGTCGCGCCGGCGGCGCGGGCGAGATAGGACGCGCGCTCCTCCAGCGACAGCACGTTCTCAAACATCAGCCGGCGCGGCACGACAATCGCCGCGCCCGGCGCCAGCACGCCGCCGGGCCACGGCGCCTTCAGTTCGTCATCGCCGCGATCCTCGGGGGACCAGAAGCGCTCGCCTTCGCGTTCGGTCAGACGCTGCACGATGTCGCCGATCGGCATGGGCGCGTCCCCGACGTTTTCAATGATCGACACGCGCAGCGTGGGCGCCGGCAAGGAGAACGCGATCTCGGTCGGCCAGGCGCCGCCGCATCCGGGGCGCGCGGCGATGCTGTACCGTGCGTATGAGGCGCCCAGCGGCATGCGGTGATCGATGTAGAAATCGAGCCGCGTATTGTTTTCGCGGCGGATGGCGCCGTCGTCGTCGTAGCGCTGGAGATCGCGCAGGATCGCGCCGCGATTGCGCTCGAGCCATTCGTGATCGATCAGGCGCACGATCTCGCCGCTGTAGCGCCCGTCCTCGTCCTGCGGCGCATTGATGCGCGCCAACGCGGGACTGCGTCCGGTGAGGAGATCGCCGGCGTTGAAATCGTCAGCGGGGCGCAGCGCCAGGCGATAGGCCCCGTCGAGCGCCCGGTCGGCGGGGCAATTCTCGATGCCGGCGCCGAAATCGCCAGGCATGTCGTAGCGAAATTCGACTGCGGAGCGCAGGCCGGCATAACGGGCGCGCGCTTCCTGCGGGATCTGACGGGTCTCGTCGCCGTCCATTTCGATGGCGCCGGCGTACACGCCTATGCCCGACACGGCGTAGGAAAATTCGAGGAACGCCTCCGCCGTCTCCGTCACCGGGTTGCGAATGACGCCGACGATATTGGGAAAAGCTGCGGCGACCTCGTAAGGCGTGCGCCCGTTCAGGACCAAGTCGATCGCGAGATCGCTGAGCGTGACGTGGGTGACGCGGAAGCGTTCCTCGCCGGAGGGAACGCCGAGCACGATGTCGGTGAAGCGGGCGCCGTCGCTGCGTTCGATCGGAACGCTGACGGCGTGGTCGCGGTGCTGGATGTCGAGCGCGCCGGCGTCGGCGCCCCAATAGCGCGGGTACTCAACCACGCCGACGCCGTCGCTGTTGAGCACGATGCGCGTGCGACGATCGCCGAACACGGCGGTCACCTGCGCGTCCGCGACCGGACGGCGAAGCTCATCGACGACGGCGACGGAGAAATCGTCGTAGAGCTGCGCGCGCGCATAGGGATAGGCGAACGCGCCGATCGCAGCGATCCACACCACGACGTTGGCGGCGATAGTGACCCAGCCGACGGCGAAAGCGCGACGCAGGAAGCTCGCGGCGGCGCGCTCGCCGCGGCGGCGCGCGAAGAGGACGTTGAGCACGAGGTAGGCAAGCACGACGCCGCCGACCAAGACCGCGGCGACGAAGGGCCCGAACGCCAGCGCGCTCGCGACGACGAGCGCGGCGAGGCCGAGCGTCAGGGTCAGGAGCGCGACGCGGCCCCGCATCATGGCGCCAAGCGTGCGCGGGCCGGTGTCGCGGGCGATGCGCGCATCGACAGGTCGGCCTTCGATCTTTGCACGGACGGTTTCGAGAAAGCCGCGCCAGCGCGGGTCCTGGCGATCGCCGCGCCAATCGATGAGATCGGCGGCCTGGACGTGGCGCAGGCCGAGCGGGGGCAAGACATCATCGATGAGCGCCGGGGCGAGCGCGCCGCGGCGGTCGGCGTCTTCGGCTTCCTGGATCACCCAGCGGCCGCCGGTGAAGTCGACGCTGGCGCGCGACCAGATGACGACCACCACCTTGGCGGACTGCAATTGGCGGTGAATCTCGGCGCGCCACTCGGTCGTCGGCGCGATGCCCTGGTCCCACCACACGCTGAAGCCTTCGGCCTTCAGCCCCGTGACGAGGTCCTCCACCGCCGTGCGGTCTTCGCTCTTATAGCTGACGAAGACATCCGCCATCGCACGCTCCCCGCGTTGACGCGTCGTGTTCGTATCGTGAGGTGGGTTCTAGCCAGTGAGGGCGCGCGAGTCACCCCTTGGCGAAATTTGGCGCGCGTCAGTCCGGGGTGAAGATGTTGCGCTTGCCGTCTTCGCTGCGCCCGACGCGGCCGGTGCGGCCGACGCCTTCGCGCGATTGCAGATCGATGAGCGTGGCTTCGTCATCGGGCGTGTTGGCGATGAAGCGTCGGCCCTCGGAATCGCGGCCGACGACGACGCCCAAGCGCACGCGATCGCGCGCATGCACGACGGTGTAGGTCTCGATCGCGCCTGCGCCGCTGGGCGCATCGACGAGCGCCGGGTGCGCCAGCGCGTCGATCTCGCGCTGGTAGGTCCTCGGATCCGTGCGCGACCAGGCGCCGGTCGTCGGCGTCGTCGAATAGAGCCCGAAGGCATGCTTGGTGAGAAACCAGCCATTGCCGGTGACGAGCCCGAACGCGCCGGGCTTGGCGCGCAGGCGCTGCAGCATGGTCGTGATCGAATGCATGACGTAATTGTTGCCGGCGCCGCCGAAATACGGGAGCCCGCCGGTGACGGTGAGGCCGCGCGGATCGTCTTCGGCGATACCGATCTCGTCGCACGCGATCTCCACTGCGCTCGGGAAGCAGGAGTAAAGGTCGATGAAAGCGAGATCGGCGGGCGCCTTGCCGGCCATGGCGAAGCTCTGTTGCGCGCACATGCGGATCGCGGGCGAGGAATGATAATTTGTCCGCTCGCTGACGAACCAGAGATCGTTGGCGTCGGCGCAGCCGTGGAGATAGACGCGCTTTGCTGCTGGAACGCCCAGCGCATCGGCCTTCGCGGTCGAGGCCATGATCACAGCGGCGGACTGGTCGACCTGGATGATGGCGTTGAGATACTTCGTGTACGGAAAGCCGACCATGCGGTTTTCGGGGCCTTCCTGCGAAATCTCCTCAGCGCTACGCTCGGTGGGAAACCAGGCGTGGGGGTTCTGCGCGGCGACGGCGGAGAACGGCGCGAACAACCGCCCCATCGCGGCCTGATGATCGGCCAAAGAGCGGCCGCGATGCGCGCGCAATGCATTCTCGAACAGCGGATAGACGTTGGTCGGGAAATCCATCCCGTGCGCGCGTTCTTGCGCCGTGGCGCCGGAGCGACCATCGCCCCAGCGCTCGGGGGTCGTCGCGGCCTCGGGCCCGCCGAATGCGGACAGATCGGCGCCGTCCTTCAGGCGCTTCATCAGCGTGCCGAGGAATTCGGCGCCGACGAGGAGGACGAGATCATGGTCGCCTTGGGCGATGAGCTCGGCCGCCCAATTCACGAGCGCCTGGGGGGTGTTGCCGCCCATGTGGGTGTAGACGGCGCGGCGCGGGGCGGCGCCCAATTCAGCCGCCAGGGCGGCGGGCGGATCGGCGATGCGCGGGATCGGAAGGCGCTGGATGTTGCCGTCGGAATCGACGGTGAACCCGACCACGCCGAGGAGGTCCAAGCCGGCCAGGTCAGCGGGGCTCAGCCCCGCGTCCTCAGCCGCCAGCAGCGCCGCCTCGCGGGTCATCGCGAGGGGGCCAGGCGCCTGGCCCTTCCGGTAGGTGCGCTGGCCGGCGCCGATGAGAACGGGCGTACGGGGGTCGATCATGAAAATCGTTCAATCAGCTTGCGCACCGTCAAGGCAAGCGCCGGCTGGACAAAGCCCTTGATCAAGAAATGAGCGGCGGCGCCTAAGTTGTGGGCGCCGTCATCGGGGCGGTCGCGCCCGCCATCCGGGCGCCCTTGACCGTGGCGCCCCGGAAGCCGATGCCGGCGCGAAAGGAAGGATGGACTCCGATGAAAAAGATCGAAGCCGTCATCAAGCCGTTCAAGCTCGACGACGTGAAGGAGGCGCTTCAGGAGATCGGGCTACAGGGCATGACCGTCGTCGAGGCCAAGGGCTTCGGGCGCCAGAAGGGTCATACCGAGCTCTATCGTGGCGCAGAATATGTCGTGGACTTCCTGCCGAAGCTGA